>DASUZY010000071.1:0-3662 GCA_036376635.1 Sphingomicrobium sp. | reverse complement strand
GCCGACAACGGACGCGAGAAAGGTCCGTGGATGGTCGGTCTGGACTGGGGCAGTAGCAAGCAGCAGGAGCGCGATCATGCGATTTGTTTAGAGTTGCACCGTCAGCGAGCAAAGGCCCCGCGTCCGTCGTTTACGTAACTTGTTGACGGTGGAAAGCTGCCACTAGCCTTCACTGCGTTTGCTGATAGTCTCCTCCAAGAGTTAGATTGAGCCGACGTGCATGATGGCTAGCGAGCCGCGCAAGACACCGAAAGAGACCGTCTGGTCGGCGATGAGCTGGTGGAAGAAGTTCCTCGTCGTCTTGATCGGTCTTGCCTTGTGGGTGCTTGGACTGCTCTTCGTGGGCCAGAAGGGCTATGCCGGTCAGTATTTCTGGGTTTCGGAATGCGCGGTTGCGATCGGCTTTGCCGTTGCGCCCTTTTGGCGCCGTCGTGCTTCAATCTGGTATTGGCCCACGGTAGCACTTCTCGTCATCCTCAATTTGACGGTCATCTATGCAAAGAGAGATGACGTCGCGATCGGCGATTTGCCCTCCAAAGGCGCCGTCCAAGGACTGCTCGTCCTCGACTGTATCGCATCATGGCTGTTGATGGTGGGGATTGCCTATCTTGTTGATCGCAAATTCCCTTGGAGTGATTGACGAACCGATTCGCCCTAATGTCTGCAATGGGCCGGAAGCTGCCGTTCCAAGGCTGACGCAGCCTGATCCCTCACCGCCTTGCACTCGCGCCTCATTTCGCTATAGGAGCCGCGGTTCGCGACGATCCAGCCGCCGCCTGCGGGGAAACCCGCTGAGATGAGGCGCAGATCGTCGCAATTTTTATTGTTGTCAGATTTCATTGAAGGTGCCGCATGGCTGTCCCCAAGAGAAAAACCTCGCCGTCGAAGCGGAACATGCGCCGCAGCCATCACGCGCTGAAGGCGACCGCTTTCCAGGAATGCCCGAACTGCGGCGAGCTGAAGCTGCCGCACAACATGTGCTCGGCGTGCGGCCACTATAACGGCCGCGAAATCGTCTCGACCGAGGCTTAAGCCAGGCCGAGGGCCATGACGGGGGGCCCACGCATCGCGATCGACGCCATGGGCGGGGATTCCGGCCCAGCGGCGATGATTGCCGGCGCCGCGCGCGCGCTGAAGAAAGACTCGACGCTCCAGTTCGCCTTCTACGGCGACGAGCAGGCGGTCGAGGCGGAGATGAAGCGTCACGGCGATCTCCGCAAAGCCAGCACCATCTGCCATTCGCCCGAGGCGATCGGCGCCAGCGAGAAGCCGAGTCAGGCGATCCGCCGCGCCCGCTCGACCTCGATGGGCATGGCGATCAATGCCGTGAAGGAGCAGGTCGCCGACGCCGCCGTGTCGGGGGGCAATACCGGTGCCCTGATGGCCATGTCCAAGCTCGCGCTCCGGACCATGCCGGGCATCGACCGGCCGGCGCTTGCGGCGCTGCTGCCGACGCTCGGCGAAACCGACGTCGTCATGCTCGACCTCGGGGCCAACACGGAATGCGATGCGCAGAACCTGGTCCAGTTCGCCGTCATGGGCGCCGCCTACGCCCGCTGCGTGCTCGCCCTTTCGAGCCCGCGGGTGAAGCTGCTCAATATCGGCACCGAGGAGCTCAAGGGCACCGACGAACTGAAGGATGCCGCAGCACTGCTTCGTGAAGCCGATTATTTGCCCTTCAGCTTCGACGGATTCACCGAGGGCGATCAGCTGTCGCGCGGCGGGGTCGACGTTGTGGTGACGGACGGCTTCTCCGGCAACATCGCATTGAAGACGGCCGAAGGCACCGCACGCTTCGTCACCGACCTCTTGCGCCGGGCCTTCACCAGCTCGTTCCGGTCGAAGGCGGGGTTCGCGCTTTCGCGGCCGGCGCTCAACCTGCTGCAGGTCCATCTCGACCCCAACAATCACAACGGTGCGGTCTTCCTGGGGCTCAACGGCCTGGTGGTGAAGAGCCACGGCGGGGCGAACCCGAAGGGAGTCGCCAACGCCGTTCGTGTCGCCGCCAGCATGGTTCGCAACGACATCACCCGGAAGATCGGGGACGACCTCGACAATTTCCGCGCCCATGCCTTCGCCGGAGAGGCCGCGGAATGACCCGGCATTCGGTCGTCAGCGGAACCGGCAGCGCGCTCCCCCGGCGGCAGGTCACCAACGCGGAGCTTGCCGCCACGGTCGACACGTCGGACGAGTGGATCGTCGAGCGGACGGGCATCCGCGCGCGCTATATCGCCTCCGACGGTGAGACGACGTCCACGCTCGCAACGGACGCCGCTCGGCGGGCGCTTGAAAGTGCGGGCATCGACGCGACCGACATCGACCTGATCGTCCTGGCGACGGCGACTCCCGACCAGACCTTTCCCTCGACCGCGACCAAGGTCCAGGCAGCGCTGGGCATCGCCGATTGCATCGCCTTCGACGTGCACGCGGTATGCACGGGCTTCCTCTACGCCTTGTCGGTCGCCGACTCGATGCTGCGCGGCGGCAATGCCCGCAACGCGCTGGTGATCGGCGCCGAAACCTTCAGCCGGATCCTCGACTGGGAGGATCGGGCCACTTGCGTCCTCTTCGGCGATGGCGCCGGCGCGCTGGTGCTGACCGCAAAGGAGACGGACGAGGGGATTCTCGCGACCAGGCTTCACGCCGACGGCCGCCACAACGACCTCCTGTTCGTCGATGGCGGTCCGTCGACCACGGGCACGGTGGGCAAGCTCCGGATGAAGGGCCGCGAGGTGTTCCGTCACGCCGTCGTCAATCTTGCCGACGTCATGAACGAAGTGCTGGACGATGCGGGCCTGACCGCCGCCGACGTCGACTGGGTGGTCCCCCATCAGGCAAACGCCCGAATCCTCGACGCGACCGCCAGAAAGCTCGGCCTTCCGGCGGAAAGGTGGTTGTCACCGTCGATCGTCACGCGAATACGTCTGCAGCCTCTGTTCCCCTGGCGTTCGACACGGCAGTAAGGGACGGCCGAATCAGGCGCGGCGACGTAGTTGTGCTGGAAGCGATGGGCGGTGGCTTTACATGGGGCGCCGCAGCGCTCAGGTATTGAAAAATTCGAGATATCAGGCGATTAGTCGAATTGCCGACACGCTGGATATCCGTTACGAAAGCGTAATTGAAGCGGTGGCTGGGGCAGCACCGTGAAGGGCGGGAGATGATGATGGCCGATCTCGGCATTGCGCGGGTCACCAACGATGCGGACGCCGCAAATACGTTGACGCGCGCGGACCTCGCCGACGTCGTTCATCGCCGTCTTGGTCTGTCGCGCGCGGAATCGGCGGGCGTGGTCGAGCGCGTGCTTCACCACATGTGCCATGCCTTGTCCGAGGGCACGAACGTCAAGATTTCCGGCTTCGGCACTTTCATTCTGCGCGACAAGGGCCAGCGCATCGGCCGCAACCCGAAGACGGGCATCGAAGTACCGATCGCGCCGCGGCGGGTGATGACCTTCCGCGCCAGCCAGATTATGCGCGACCGGATCGCGAAGGGCTGATCACCTTGGCGACGGCCGGCGAGAAGGATCCCGGCGCCTTACTGACCATTGGCGAGCTGTCGAGCGAGCTCGGCGTCGCTCAGCACATCCTGCGTTATTGGGAAACGCGCTTTCCCCAGCTGAAGCCGATGCAGCGGGCCGGCAACCGCCGCTATTATCGCCCGGC
>DASUZY010000070.1:0-3182 GCA_036376635.1 Sphingomicrobium sp. | reverse complement strand
CCCACAATCTGGGGCAGCGGAGCCGTTTGCGCCACCCGATTTCTGGCAATTTGTTCGTCATTGCGAGCGAAGCGAAGCAATCCATATCGACGCGACGGAAGCATGGATTGCTTCGTCGCTTCGCTCCTAGGAAGAAACAGCTGGTTGAATGGGTATCAGGCCGTCTCCGCGCTTGGTTGCAGTTGGACGGTGAAGCCGAGTTTTTTGAGGCGCGCGACCAGTCGGCTTGCTTTGAGCTCGACTGGCCGGCGATCGAAGTAGGCCGCGCCGAGGTCGTGATGTTCTGTGCCATTCTTGAGGATGTGATAGACCGCGGTGAGGATCGAGGCTGCGACGGCGCAAATCGCTTTTTGCGGCCCGCGTTTGGCCTGCAGGCGGAAGAACTGAGCTCGGTAGTAGCTGTCTTTCGTGCGTTTGGCGGCCCAGGCGCATTGCACGAGCATCGTCTTGAGCCAGGGCGCTCCCTTGCGCAGGCGCGAGGATTTGCGCTTGCCGGCGCTCTCGTTCTGCCCGGGGCACAGGCCGCTCCAGGCGACGAGGTGACCGGCGGTGGGGAAGCGGCTCATATCATCACCGACCTCGGACAGAATCGCAGGCGCGGCTACGGCGCTGACCCCGGGAATGGTGGTCAAAAGCTCGATCAAGGTACGAAAGGGGGTGTTGCGGCTCCCCGCCTTCGCTTCCATGCGGGCGATCCGCTGATCGACTTCGAGATCGAGCTTGCGGATCGTCTCATTGATGCTGTCCCATTGCTTCAGATGAAGTTCCAGCAGGAAGCGGTGGTGATCCGTCAACCGTCCATGCAACGCATCGTAGAGTTCCTTCGGCGACGCCTTGATCTGTTTGCCGGCGAGCTCGGCCAGTTGTTTGGGCTGCCGAACCCCGGCGATCATCGCCTTGATGATCCGCCGTCCGCTCGCGCCCATGACGTCGGAGATCACCGAGCCGAGCTTGATATTAGCTTCTGCCAGCGTCTTCTCAATGCGCTGCATATGCCTGGTCTGCTCACGTATCAGTTGCTTGCGCGTCCGCGTCAGCCCGCGCAGCTCCTGCACCCCCTCGTTCGGGACGAAGCTCGCCCTGATCAACCCGCAGGCCAACAGGTCGGCGAGCCACATCGCATCGTTCATGTCGGTCTTGCGCCCGGGGACATTCTTGATGTGCGCCGCATTGGCGACGATCAATTCGAACTCGCCGTCGTCCAAGATCCTGAACACCGGCATCCAATAAACGCCCGTCGCCTCCATCGCCACGTGCGTACACCGGCATTCTTCCAGCCACGCTCTCAGCTCCACAAGCTGCTCCGTCGTCGCCGCAAACGTCCGACACTCCCGCTTCGTCTTGCCGTCGACCAACATCCGCACACAAGCCACCACCGTATCCTTGTGCACATCAAGGCCGGCCACCCGCTCATACAGGACATCCATGCTTTGCTCCTCCACGGCTCACGCCGACGGCATAGGCGCCTGTCAGAAGAGAATCCTAGGAAGCGTGCTCCAGGGCAAAATCATGCCCATTCGCGCCAATGTGGGTCATCCAGGCAACCCGGGTCCAACTCGCAACCGGGCTCTCACGCACCAGGGAGAAACCGACCTCTTTGCCGACGGCCCCCCATAAATACTCCGCTTGCTTCCGCACGCACAGTTTCATCCAACGCGGGTCGGCCTCTTAACGCCGGTCCCAACTCGCAATGACGAGGAGGAAAGACATGAATAATAGCCCGCCGCCACCCATTCCGCGCTTCACCGTCATTACCCTCGGCGTCGCCGACATGCGCGCCAGCATCGCCTTCTACGAGGCGCTTGGCTTTACGCGAAAGTTCCGCGCCACGGGCGAGGCTGTCGCCTTCTTCGACACCGGCGCCACCGTGATCGGGCTGTTCCCGTGGGATCAACTGGCGGAGGATGCCGCCTTGCCGGACCAGCCGCGGCCGCAAGCCTTTCGCGGCGTGACGCTGGCCTGGAACTGCAATTCGGCCGAGGAGGTCGATGCGGTGATGGATTTCGCGATCTCAAAGGGCGCGAAACTCGTGAGGCCGGCGGAGAAGACCGACTATGGCGGCTACCGCGGCTATTTTGCCGATCCCGACGGCCATCCTTGGGAAGCGGTGGTTGCGCCCCATATTCTTGCCGGCGACGACCGGCGGGTGCATCTGCCGGATTGAAGTCAATGCACCCTGATCGGTCGTTGTTGAGAGTGGTGAAAGTTGCGCGGCGCGCTGAAGTTCCAGGTTGCGCTGGTCGGTCCGCTTCAGCACGATCCCGGCATGATTCGGGACAAGACTTCCAAGAAGCCAACAAAGCAGCCGGCCAAGCCATCAGCCAAACTGCCGAAGGGCGTGATTGCCGTGGCGCCGCCGAATTTTCGGCGCGAGCGCGCGCTGTTCAAGCGCGGTATCTGGCCGGTTGCGGGCTGCGACGAAGCCGGCCGGGGACCACTGGCAGGGCCGGTGGTGGCCGCGGCCGTCGTGCTCGATCCCGAGCGCATCCCGAAGGGCATCGACGATTCCAAACGCCTGACCGCCGAAAAGCGCGAAGAGCTGTTCGAAAAGATCTGCGCGACCTCGGCCTATGCTGTCGCGGTGGCCTCGCCCGCGCGGATCGACCGCGACAATATATTGCGCGCCTCGCTGTGGGCGCTGGCGCGCGCGGTGCATGCGCTGCCGGAAATGCCCAAGCACGTCTTTGTCGATGGCCGCGACCGCCTCGCGCTGCCGTGCGACTGCGACGCCGTGATCGGCGGCGACGGCATGGTGGTATCGATTGCGGCCGCGTCCATCATTGCCAAGGTAACGCGCGACCGGCTGATGAGCGCGCTGGCGCAGGAATGTCCGGGTTACGGCTTTGAGCAGCACAAGGGCTATGCCGTCCCGGAACATCTGGAGGCGCTGGATCGCCTTGGGCCCACGGCGCATCACCGCAGCTTCTTCGCGCCTGTCGTCGCGGCGCGCGAGAAGCATCAGCCGTGGACGATCAAGCGCGAAGCGGACCTTTTTACGGTCGATACCTCACTCGAGGTCGAAATTTCCGCCGACAATCAAGTCTAGTTGCTTCACGCGCGTCAGCGCTTTATCAAACAGGCGGGGATCGATGCGGCCCGGCTTGCCACGCCGTGGGCTCCCGGACGTTTTTGGGCTACCGGACGTTTCATGCGTTTCACCTCGCTCGTTATCGAACTGATCC
>DASUZY010000069.1:0-2193 GCA_036376635.1 Sphingomicrobium sp. | reverse complement strand
TCCAGGGTACGGACGCCGTGGTCGGCGGCCTTGCGGCCTGCGTCCTCGGCCGCGACCTGCGCGGCATAGGGGGTCGACTTGCGGCTGCCCTTGAAGCCCATCATCCCGGCGCTGGACCAGGCGATTGCATTGCCCTGTGCGTCGGTGATGGTGATCATGGTGTTGTTGAAGCTGGCGTTCACGTGGGCGACGCCGGCGGTGATGTTCTTGCGCTCTCGTCTGCGGAGGCGCTGCGGTGCCTGGGCCATTGAATATTCCTACAATCTAAGCTGCTGCGGACGTGCGGAAAGAGAAGCGATTACTTCTTCTTCCCGGCGATCGGCTTGGCCTTGCCCTTGCGGGTGCGCGCGTTGGTGTGCGTGCGCTGGCCGCGGACCGGAAGGCCCCTGCGATGGCGAAGCCCGCGGTAGCAGGCGAGGTCCATCAGCCGCTTGATGTTCATGGCCGTCTCGCGGCGAAGATCGCCCTCGACGGTGAAATCCTTGTCGATCGCCTCGCGGATATGCAGGACTTCCTGGTCGGTGAGGTCCTGAACCCGCTTCTCCGGGCCGATGCCCAGCTGTTCGGTGATCTTCTTGGCCGTGGTGCGGCCGATTCCGTGAATGTAGGTCAGCGCGATTTCCACGCGCTTGTTGGTGGGGATGTTGACCCCGGCGATACGAGCCATTCGTTACCCTTCTTCAAGCTCCACAGGGCGCCAACCGCCCCATCTCGTCGCTAGAAAGTCCCGGGTCCATAACAGAAAAACCGACGCGCGCACGGATGCGCCGCCGGGCAACCGGAGGATCGGGATGAGCGGGAGATAGGATTCGCCCCTCATAGAGTCAAGATCGCGAAACGCAGCAATCGCAGCGACCCTACGCGCGCTCCTTCCCGCAGCGGCCTTCCATCGCACCGGCCTTCCATCGCACCGGCCTTCCATCGCACCGGCGATGCTTGCCAGCGGAAACCCTACAGTGCCAGATCGTTGGCCCGGCATGCAGGAAAAGCGCATCCACCAGATCTTCGTGGTTACCGTGGCTCTCAAGGGGCTGCACGGGCTGATCGAGATCGTCGGCGGGATCGCGCTCGCTGTGTTCAGCACGGATGCGATCCTGAGGCTGCTTTATCGCTGGAACCATCACGAGTGGGTGACCCGGCACTTCAACACCGGGGAGCATCATTATTACGTCTGGTTCTTCCTCAGCCACGGAGCTCTGAACCTGGCGCTTGCGATCGGCCTGCTGCTCCAGAAGCTGTGGGCCTATCCCGCCGCGATGGTGGTGCTGGTCTTGTTCATCATCCTCCAGATGCACCGCTTCATCCACGTGCACGATCCTGGGCTGATCGTTTTCAGTATCCTCGACGTGATCGTCATCGCCCTGGCCGTCCACGAGTACCGCCTGTTGCGAAAGCACCTGCCCACCCACTAACGGGAGGCGATGCAGCGCCTCACCCTAGCCGGCGGGATTCCCGAAAGCCTTCGCGGAGCTGTCGTCGCACTCGGCAATTTCGACGGATTCCATCTGGGCCACCAGGCGGTTGTCGGGCGCGCGATCCAGCGCGGGTTCCACGAGCGGCGGCCGGCGATCGTCGCTACCTTCGACCCGCACCCGGTGCGCTACTTCAAGCCCGATGTCCCACCCTTCCGGCTGACCACGCTCGACCAACGGGAGGCACTGTTCGCCCATGCCGGCGCCGATGCGATGCTGGTGTTCGAGTTCGGTGAGGAGCTCCGCTCGACGACCGCCGAGGAGTTCGTGACCGGGCTCCTCGCCGATAGGATCGGGGCCGCGGGCGTGGTGACCGGCGACGATTTCACCTTCGGCAAGATGCGCGGCGGCAATGTCGAGTTGCTCCGCACGCTCGGCGCCGAGCACGGCATCATCGCAGAAACGGTCGCCCCGGTACTGCTCGACGGCACGCGCATATCCTCCGGGCGGGTGCGCGAGGCGTTGATCGCGGGCGACACCGCCGTTGCGACCCATTTGATGAGCCGTGATTTTGCGATCGAGGGCGTCGTCCAGCATGGCGACAAGCGCGGGCGCGAGCTCGGTTATCCCACCGCGAACCTGGCGCTCGGCGACTATCAGCGGCCCCGTTACGGCATCTACGCCGTTCGGGCGACGCTCGACGCCAATGGGTCAAATGGGGGCAGCGAGCATCCCGGCGTCGCCAGCCTCGGCATCCGGCCGACCTTCGACCCGCCGACCG
>DASUZY010000068.1:0-22042 GCA_036376635.1 Sphingomicrobium sp. | reverse complement strand
GGCTGGGAGGAAGGCGTCTTCCCGTCGCAGCGCTCGCTCGACGAAGGCGGCCTCGCCAGCCTCGAGGAGGAGCGGCGGCTCGCTTATGTCGCGATCACGCGCGCTCGCCGCCGCGCGACCATCATCCACGCGGCGAACCGGCGCATCTACGGCCCGTGGACCAGCTCGATCCCGAGCCGCTTCCTTGCCGAGCTGCCCAAACCGCACATCAACGAAGAAACGACAATGACCGGCGGCGAGAGCCTGTGGCGGGCGCAATGGTCGGAGCGTACCGATCCGTTCGCCCACCTCGGTCCTGCACAGTCGATGCGCGCCAGCACCCGCGGCCCCGGCTGGCAGCGCGCCAGCCGCGACGGGCGCTTCAGCACCGAGCCCCAGCGGGTGATCGAGGCGCGCGCCTCAGCGGTCTCCCTAGGCAACCAGGGCCGGACCGATCTCGCGCTCGGCCAGCGCGTGTTCCACGGCAAGTTCGGCTACGGCACCATCGCCGTCATCGAAGGCAACAAGCTCGAGATCGATTTCGAGCACGCCGGCCGTAAAAAGGTGCTCGACAGCTTCGTGACGCCGAGCTGATCCGATCTCGTCTCAGAAAGCGGCAGAGCTCAGCTCGACGTCCGCTTTTTGCCATGAGCGCCTGAAGCTGGCCTTCGTGGCGGCGGCGTCCTTTTTCTGCGCGGCAAGAGCCTCAGCCAGGCCGTAATAAGCCCAGCCGTTGTCCGGATGCCGCTTCAAATCCTCACGGAAGACGGCCTCGGAGTCCGCCGGCCTGTCCGCCGCAAGAAGCGCAGCTCCGAGCAGATGGCGCGTTGGGAAAAGCATGTCGCTTGGCTCGTTGTAGGCGAGCTTGTCCTCGGCGGTGACGGCGCGGGACAACAGGTCGACGGCCGCGGCCTTGTCGCCCTGAGCGGCGGCGATCCTCGCTTGCGCCTTCAGCTGGCCGATCTCGTAAAGCGGCTTTGCGGCATTATTGCCCTGGGTGACATCGGCCGAGACAGCCGCGATCAACGGCTCCGCTGTCGCCAACTCGGACTTGGCTTCATCGACCTTGCCGGTCGCCGCCAGCGCAACGGCCCGCGATTGAAGATAGCTGATCGTCGCTCCGGGCAATTTGGGGTTCGGTGCTGCTTCCTTGAGCATCGCGTCCCACATTCCGAACTTCACGTACCCGTCGTAGAGGAAGCTCGCACCCCAATCGAAACCGGGCATGCCGAGCAGCATCTGGTCGGGAATGTGCGCGCGGGCCTGCCGCAGCGCCTCGATCGTCTCGGCTCGGCGCCCTTCCATCCCTGCCGCGCTGGCGAGGAACTGGAAGTTGTGGATGAGGTACATCGGATAATAATCCGGAGGCGCAGTTTCCTTGAGATAAGCGAGGTCGGCTGCCGCACCCTTGCGGTTCGCCTCAGCCGCCTCTTCGTAGCGCCCGACCCGCTGAAGAATATGCGCCGGCATATGTTCGAGGTGGCCGGCGGCCGGCATCATCTCCATCAGCGCTTCGGCTGAGGCGACACCCTGCTCCGGATGCGGAGAAGCCTCAACCGCATGGATGAAGTAATGGTTCGCACCTGGATGGCGCGGATCGCGTTTCAGCACATAGCGCAGCGTGTCGAGAATCTGCTGGGTTCCCGGATTCTGGCTCCCGTCCGCGTTCCACAGCTTCCACGGATTGGTGTTCATCAAGCCTTCGGCGTACATCGTCCGAACGTCGAGATCGTTGGGATACCTGGCGACGAGCGACTTCATTGCATCGACATAGGCGCTGAGCAGCGGCCTGCTGTTCGAAGGGTCGACCTGCGCTGGGCCCGCATAGCGCTTCGCCACGGCCTCGATCAGCGCACGCTCGACGGGCGTTGCGCGTCGTTCATTGGCGCGCGCCTTGCGAAGTGCGTCCAGCCCGACCCGTGCCCGCGCCGAGCTCATCATCGGCATGTTGTAGTTGGGGCCAAGCGTCAGTGCGACGCCCCAGTAACAGCTGGCGCAGTTCGGATCGATCTGCGCCGCTTTGGCGAACGAGCGCGTCGCTTCGTCGTGGTTGAACGCCCAGATGAGCCGCATGCCCTGGTCGAAATACTTCTGGGCCAGCGGAGATCGGGTCGTGATCCTGCGGTGGAACGTGCCCAGCCCGTTGAACAATTGAGCGCCTTTCGCCCAGCCAGCCAGGGTGTCGGGCGGCGCCGGCGCCATGTCCATGGCCTGCGCGGCGCAAGGTTGCGGAAATCCGGCGATGAAGATGCTTGCTAGCGAATAGCCGAAGATCGATTTGAGCATGGGCGTCCCCTCCGATGCCGGTGCAACTTACTCCTGCTGCGGCCCGGCTCCAAGGACGTCGTTACTCCGCGCGTTTGCGCACCACGCCGCGAACCCAGGGGATGATCGAGGTCCAGCTCAATTCCTCGAACAGCTCGACGCCGGCGAGCTTGCCGCGGCTCCAGACGATTTCGCCGGCGGGGATGTTCAGGCCATCGACGAATACCGAGATATAGGTGCCGATCGCGGGCAGTTCGTCACCTTCGAGCTGAAGCCCGTTTGCGGAAATGTTGCGCAGCATCGCGGGCACGAAATGTTCGCCGGCCTTGAGATGCGCGAGGCAGCGGACTTCGAGGCGGGGCATAGTGCGGCGTTCGGGCAGCTGACTTACCAGCTTGCGGTTGAGCAGGGCCACGACATCGATCGTGTCGTCGAAGCGGATGCCGAGCTCGTCGCGGCCGGTCCAGGCGACCTTGCCGGGTGCACGTTGGCCGGTGGCTAGCTCGACCGCGACCTTGTCCCCGAGCGCTGGCGTAAGGTCAGTTGCGATGGTGACGCCGAGAGCCGAGATCTTGCGAATCTGGCAATCGAGCCGGGTGCCGCAATGATAGATAGCCGCAGCGTCGAATGGCCCGTTGTCGCGGGTGACCGACGATTCTTCGGGCCATGGGAGGAAATCCCCCACGACGACAGTCGTGACCGATGCGGCGTCAGCCATTCAAACTTTCCAGCACGTGACGCCGCAGCTTGGGCCCCCGAGGGCTAATAAGTCGCTAACGCAGGTGGGACGGAGCCGGTTTGGCCCCGTCCCGGGCCCATCATGACCGGTTGGCGGTCCAGGTCGTTTTCGACCCGTTGCGTGGATCTTCCGACATGATCGTCAGCTTGCCGTCCGACCCGAGCGTAATCGTCGTGACATTGACGACCTTGCCGCCCGCGGAGTCGGTCTCTTGGTAACTGTTGTCGGCCAGCTTCTTCACCGAAGCGGTCGCGCCGGCCGGATCGCCCTTGATCGGAGTCGGGCTGCCATCGAGCTTCGCGTCATAACTGATACCGGTCGGCTGGCTGAAATGGAGCGTGTCCGCGTCGGCCTTCAACGTCACGGTGATCGCTTCCTGGTTCACGCCCGCGATCTTCGAGGGTTTCCACGAGCCGGACAAGGCATGCGACCCGGCCGGGCCGCTCGCAACCCTGGTCTCCTCGAACGACCCCGTATTGGGCTTGGCGTTCGCAACCGACGTGTCGGTCCAGTTGATCGTCAGGGTCTTGCCGTCGGGAGAGACGGTCATCGTGGAATGGCCGGTTTCCCGCCCTTTTAACTTCGTCGATTGCTGGATCGTGTTGGGATCAACAACCTTGATCGATTCCTCATCATAATAGGCGTGATTTGCCACGGGGTGATACGCCCCATCGGCCGCGAGAGAGACCGGCGGGAGGCACGATTTGCAATCGTACTTGCCGTTCTGAATCAGGAACTCGTCCGGCTTCTGTTCGAACTTGACGCTGTTGATGTCGCCTTTCCAGGTTCCGTCGATGGTCCCGGCCGCCGATGCGGTTGCGGTCCCATTCTCGCTGCTGTTGGCGGCCGCCTCATTGCCGGCGGTCCCGGCCGGCTTGCAGCCGGCAATCGCCAGCACCGAGGCGGCGGCAAGCGCCACCATGATCGTTTTGCGCATTTCTTGACCCCCTAACACCGGCACGCCGCCACTATTGGCGGTTCGTGGGCTGGCGGCGTCGTCGACCTTCCCCACTGGCGGCGTCGTCAGAGCGCCAAACTAATCACGGAAATCGGCAATAGGCAATCTGGATTAATGAAGGAGAATTTAACGGGCCAGCGCTCCGATTGGCGGCGCGAGACTGACCCCGAACATCTCGAAATTGCTGCTGAAAGGAACCCGACTCGGGAGCAATGCATTTTCGCGGCAAAAGTCAACAGATAAATTTAGGTGTGAAATGAAGCGTCTGGCTATCGCGCTCGCGCTTGCGGGCTCGTGCGTGTTTGGAAGTTCGGTTCTCTCTACCCCCGCCTTTGCTCTGGAAACCCCGGAGGCCCAGCTCGCTGCCAGCGACGCCGCCGGACAGGCCCGGATCGACATGGCGGATGCGTTCGGAGGACGGCAGTTGAAGCCGGGTCAATATGTCTGGCGGGACGTCCCCGACGCGGCAGGTCCGCAGCGGGTCGTGATCAGCCTGTCTGACCAGATGGCCTATCTATATCGCGGCGACACGCTGATGGCGGCAACCACCATCTCCAGCGGTCGGGACGACAAGCCGACCCCGACGGGCGTCTTCTCGATCCTCAACAAGACCCCGATGTACCGTTCGAAGAAGTACGACAATGCGGCGATGCCATACGCGCAGTTCTTCGAGCCGCATGGGATCGCACTGCACGCGGGCTTCGTCGGCAATGAGCCGAACAGCCACGGCTGCGTCCATCTACCGAGCGCATTCGCGAAGAAGCTTTATTCCGTCACTGATGTCGGAACGCCGGTTTATATCGGCGCGTAATTTGCCGAGAGGGCCGCGTTGGGAACGATGCGGCCCCTGTCCTCCCCCGCCGCGACTCGGGATTCCATCCCGATCCTGAACAACCGTTCAGTTGCGGGACAATTGAAACTCCTTTGTCAACACTTATTTTGAACCGGAGCCGGTCTTTAGCGTTTTCGCAACAAAGACACGAACAAAGGTTTAGGCCGTGAAAATTCGAATGCTGGCCGGCGTCGCCTGTGCGGCGCTGACGGTCCTCTCTGTGCCCGTCGCCGCCGCGACGTTCCCCGAGCTGCCTCTGGGCAACGCGGCGAACAACGCTGTCGATCCTTCGGTGACCGCGTTCTATGCGAGCCGCAATGGAGCACCGGTGTGGTTGAAGAGCGGCGCCGACAGTTCGGCGGCGCGTGAGCTCATCGGCGTACTCGAGCGCGCCCAGCTCGACGGGATGGCGAACGGTCCGACTGCAGCCGCCCAGATCCAGGCGACGCTTGCCCGCGCCCAGAGCGGGGATACTGCCGCGCTTGCCGCCGCGGACCGGCTGATGTCGGCCGCATGGGTCCAGTATGTGCAGACGATTGAGACCCCGCCGACCGGCATGACCTACGCCGACCGCTGGGTCACTCCGCGCCGCGATTCACCGGGGACGATCCTCGCGCAGGCGGCTGCAACCCCGTCGCTCGCCGCCCAGGTGCGCAAGGTGTCTCAAGTCAACCCAATCTACGCCCAGCTGCGCGACGCTGCGTGGAGCGCGATGCAGTCGAGCGGCGGTCAGCTCGACCAGCGGGTCCTCGCCAGTCTCGAGAACGCGCGCGACATTCCCCCGGAAGGCCGCTTCGTGATGGTCGATACCGCTGGGGCCAAGCTCTATATGATCGAGGACGGCCAGATCGTCGATTCGATGAGGGTCATCGTCGGCAAGGCCGACCCATCGACGCAGACCCCGATGCTTGCCTCGACCATCTACTATGCGACGCTCAACCCTTATTGGCATGTCTCGGGCGAGTTGATCCGGTCGCTCATCGCCCGGAATGTGCTCGACCAGGGCCTCGGTTACCTCAAGCGCCAGGGTTACCAGGTGATGAGCGCGGACGGTTCGGGCGAGTTGCTCGATCCTGCCAAGGTCAACTGGCGCGCGGTCGCAGATGGCAGCGAACAGGTTGCGGTGCGGCAGCTCCCTGGGCCGGCGAACTCAATGGGACGCATCAAGATCGGCTTCCCCAACAGCGATGACATTTATCTGCACGATACGCCGAACAAGGACCTGTTCGCGTCCGACGACCGGACACTCAGCCACGGCTGCATTCGTCTGCAGGATGCGGAGCGGCTTGGGCAGTGGCTGATGGGCCGCGACCCGCAGGCGACCTCCAGTGAGCCTGAGCAGAATGTCCTGCTACCCAAGCCCGTGCCGATCTACGTCACGTACCTGACGGCCCACGTGAAGGACGGACAGCTGGGCTTCGTCGACGACATCTACGGGCGCGACACTCAGGTCGCGGCGCTGCGCTAGAGCTTAGCCAGCGCTCGCTGCTGCAGGCATTTTAAAGAGCGCGGCACGGCTGGCGTGGAGGGCGGCCAGCTCCTCGTGGCGCCGCCGTACGTCCGCATCAGCCGCAAGCTCGGCCATGGAGCGACAATGCCGCTCCCGCTCATTATGATAGAGGTGGTCTTGGTAGCTCATATAACGCCCCATCTTTTCACAAGCGGCAGCTGTGGGGCTGTCTGGGCGCGCGACGCCTGCAGGTAACAATGCGCTCCCTGCGAAGACTATACCATTGTTAACCGTTGCGCTCCTAATCCCGCGGAAATCAGGGGATTCCCGCGGGCCAGCTGCTCGTTTTGGGCGCGAATCGACGAGTTAGATGGACACTTCGTCCATCGTCTTGAGCTCCGGCTCCGGAACGCCGGACGCCTTGAACTCCTTCAACAGCTCTCTTTTCCGTTCGGCGAGCTGTCCACCGAGCGCGTCGAGATCGATGTCCGCCTTGCGGACCTTTGGAAACAATTCTTTCTCTTCCTCGTCGACATGATGCTCGATCTGTTCGGAGAGCACCTGAACCTTGGCGTCGAAAAAATCGTCGCTTTGCCCGTCGCCCCCTTCGATTTCGGCAATCAGAAGCTTGGCCGCGTCATGCTCGACATAGGCTTCCTTCAGCAGGTCCTCTTCGATCTTGCCGTCGCAGGCCGGATAGAAGATCTCCTCTTCGATCGTCGTGTGGACGGTTAGCTCCAAACAGATGCGCCGAGCGAGCTTCTGCTTGCGCCCGTCACCCTTGGCGTCCTCGAATTCCTTGAACAGCTTTTCGACCGCGCGATGGTCTTCCTTGAGCAGCGCGATTGCATCCTGCGACTTGGTCTCGGCCATGAACTCATACTCCTGTTGGATGTACGCGCCGAAACCAATCGAGACGGTTGGATGTTCCTCGCGCATGCATCACGAAAGCATCACGATTCCGGTCAGCAAAGGCTTGGATTGGAAGGGAATCGGCTACCTTTGCTCGATCGCCGGTGCGCTGCTGCTGGGCGCTGAGGCCTGGCCCAAGCCAACCGATCCCGCGTGGCATCTCCCGGCCCTTATTATCGGTGTCATCGTGACCATCGTCGGCTTTGCCGTGCGCTACATGGCGCACCTCAAGCAGCGCCGGGAAATTGCCGAAGCGAAGCGGGAGGCGGAGCGCCGTTAGGACGGACCGCCGCTATCCGACGCGGTGTCGGCGGAGGCAATCGACTGCGCCGCGTTCTTGTTGAGCTCCAGCCAGTCGCGGAACGGCAGGTGGTAGATCTGGTCCATCACCTCGAACTCAAGCCCGCCAGGCTGCCAGGTGTCGCTGTTCCATAGCGCGACGACGCCGCTCTTCTTTTCCGGATCGAACAGGATGAGGGAACGATAGCCGCGGATACCGCCACGATGGCCGATGATGCGATGGCCGGCATAGTCGTAACTCCGCCAGCCATATCCGTACCACGCGGTGCCGAGCCGCTCGAGGAACTTGCGCATCCGGCCTCGCTCACCGGGCGTGACGACATAAGGCGCATGAATGGTGTCGAGCAGTTTCGCATCAAGCACATCGGGCATCTCGCCCATCTGCGCTTCCATCCACAGCGCCATGTCCTTGATGTCGCTGTTGATGCCAGCGGCGCCTGGGACCTTGTAATAAGTATCGACCATCGGCCACGGCCGCCGGCCGGCGCTATGCGGGCGCGCCCAGCTCTTGTTCGCCTCGAGACCCTCCATCGATACGCTGCCGCTGGTCATTCCGATCGGGTTGAACAGGTAGCGCTTGACGGCCTGCTCGTAAGGCAGGTGGGTCGCCCGAGATACCATCTCGCTCGACGCGTCGTAGGCGACGTTCTGGTAGTCCCAGCAGGTGCCGGGCGCGCAAACGGCGTTCAAGGTCGCGAGTTGCGATCGAAGGAAGCTCGGATCCTGCCCTTCCTCCAGCTTGTTGGCATAGGCATCGCGATAGAGGCCGAGGCGGTGGGACAGCAGGTCCCCGACGGTCGCCTTATATTCGTTGCCGGCGGGGAGTTTCAGATCCGGTGCATAGTTCGCCACCGGGCCGTTCAGGTTGATCTTCCCCTGCTCCGCGAGCTTCGCGACCATCGTCGCTGCCAGCCCCTTCGAGCATGACGCCCAACGGAATACCGTTTCGGGAGTAACGGGGTCGCCCGAACCGTGCTCGGTCTCGCCGTAACCCTGAAGAAACGTGATCCGGCCGTTCTCGACCACTCCGACCGCGAGCCCCACCATCGCCGGCTTGGTCATGAGCTGCTTCAATCTCGCGTCGAGCAGCCGGTAATCGATGTCGCGCCGCGAGTCCGGCGAGACCGCCGCGAGCTTAAGATGCGCCGCTGAAGGCTTCTGCTCGATCGGCTTCGTCGCCGGATGAGGCTTCATCGCGAGCAACGAGCCGCCCATCAGCAGCACGAACGCGCCCAAGCCAAGCTTCTGTGCTTGTTGCAAAACTGTTGTTCTCCCACCCCTGGAACCGGACTGTGGCGGTGGGGTCCGTCACGCTCAACGCCGCGATTAACGCACTTGCGACGAACCGACTCTGTTGCGCGACGAATGCTCGCAGCGCTGGCCTTCAACGCACGGCTCGCCTAAACGGCCCATCATGCAATTCCTGAAGACCGTCTTCTGGGTCCTCCTCGCGGTCGTGGTGGCGCTGTTCTCCTTCCGCAATTGGTCCGATGTTACAGTGAACCTGTGGGGGGACATCCAGGCGGACATCAAGCTCCCGCTCCTGCTGCTGATCGCCTTCCTGATCGGCTTTGCCCCTACCTGGTCGTTGATGCGGACCCGGGTCTGGTCCCATCGCCGCCGCATCGAGGCGATGGAGCGCAATCGCGTGGCCGCACTGAGTCCGGAACCCGTCGAGGAGCCTGAGCCGACCTTATGAGCCCGATCTTTGTCGCCATCGATACGCCCGACCTCGACCGGGCGCTGGAGATCGCGAGTGCGGTCCGCGACCACGCCGGCGGAGTAAAGCTGGGCCTCGAGTTCTTCTCGGCCCAGGGACCCGAGGGAGTGCGCAAGATGGCCGCGCTCGGCCTTCCGATCTTCCTCGACCTCAAGCTCCACGACATTCCGAATACGGTGGCCAATGCAGTCCGATCGCTCGCCCCGCTGAAACCCGCGATCCTCACGGTTCACGCCACCGGCGGCCATGAAATGCTGTCGGAAGCGAAGCGGGCGGCGCCCCCCGAAACCAGGGTGGTGGCAGTCACGCTCCTCACCAGCCTCGATGAGGGCGATCTCAGCGATCTCGGCATTGAACGATCGCCCGCCGACCAGGTCGCGCGGCTGGCCTGGATGGCTCGCGACGCCGGGCTCGACGGAATTGTCTGTTCGGGCGCCGAAGTCGCTCAGGCGAGCGCGGCATGGCACGATGGCTTCTTCGTCGTTCCGGGAATTCGTCCTGGCGGTACGGCCATTGGCGACCAGAAGCGCGTCGCAACCCCGGCGAAGGCGATCGAGGACGGGGCTTCGGTGCTGGTCATCGGTCGCCCGGTGACCGGTGCGCCCGACCCGCGCGCGGCGATCATGGAAATCACCGCGACACTCCCCCACATGCCGGCGGAAGCGAGGACCTGAGACAATGAGTTGGCTGAGCCGAGTTCGAAGCGGCATTCCGTTCCTGCCCAAGCGTCAGAGCGTCGAAAACCTGTGGCACAAGTGCGGCAAGTGCGGGACGATGGTGTTCGTCAAGGAATGGGAAGAGAATTACAGCGTTTGTCCACGCTGCAACTTCCACGACCGCATCGGCCCGACCAAGCGGTTCGAGCAGCTGTTCGACGCGGCGACATATGAGGTTCTGCCGACGCCGGAAGTGCGCGAGGACCCGCTGAAGTTTCGCGACACCAAGCGCTATTCGGAGCGGCTGAAGAGCGCGCGCGCAGCGACCCACGAGCGTGACGCGCTGATCAACGCCAAGGGCAGAATCGACGGGCAGAAGGCAATCGTCGGGGTCCAGGATACGAGCTTCATGTTGGGATCGATGGGTACCGCCGTGGGCGCTGCCTTCGTCGCCGGCGTCGAAGAGGCGATCGAGGAGCGCTGCCCTTACATCATCTTCACCGCCGGCGGCGGTGCGCGGATGCAGGAAGGCGCGCTGTCGCTGATGCAGATGCCGAAGACGACCGTTGCGTTGCAGATGCTGCGCGAAGCGGGCCTGCCTTACATCGTCGTGCTGACAGATCCGACGACGGGCGGAATTACCGCCTCCTATGCCATGCTCGGCGACGTCCAGCTGGCCGAGCCGGGCGCGCTGATCGGATTCGCCGGGCAGCGTGTCATCGAACAGACGATCCGGGAAAAGCTCCCCGAGGGATTCCAGCGCGCCGAATATCTGCTGGAACATGGCATCATCGACATGGTCGTCTCCCGAGGCGACCTCAAGGAGCGGCTCGCTCAGCTGATCTCCTACCTTGCGCCGGAGGACAGAGAGGCCGCCTGATGGCCGACTTCGCGCGTTCCGCGCACCCGGGGGTTCAATCTCAGCTGGATCGCCTGTCCAAGCTCTCGCCTGCGGGCGATCGCCTGGGTCTGGAGCGGATCGGCGCCATCCTCGAGCGCCTCGGCCGTCCGCAAGACCAGCTTCCGCCCGTGCTGCACGTTGCCGGAACCAACGGCAAAGGCTCGACCGTGGCCTTCCTTCGCGCGGCGCTGGAGGCGAGTGGCCTCAAGGTTCATGTCTTCACCAGCCCGCATCTGGTCCGCTTCAACGAGCGAATCCGGGTCGCCGGCCGGCTGATCGACGACGAGACGCTATCGGCGCTTCTCACCAAGGTCCTGGATGCCGGGACAGGCGTCGAGCCAAGTTTTTTCGAGGTCGCGACGGCCGCCGCGTTCCTCGCCTTCGCGCGAACGCCGGCCGATGCCTGCATCCTGGAGGTCGGCCTGGGTGGGCGGCTCGACGCGACGAACATCGTCGAGCGTCCGCTGGTCACCGGCATCGCCAACCTCGCGCTCGACCATCAGCAGTTCCTCGGCAACGGTCTGACCGACATCGCGGGCGAGAAAGCGGCGATCGCCAAGCCCGCTGTTCCTCTAATCACGCAGCTCTACCCGCCCGAGGTCGGCAGCAGGGTCGCGGAGGTCGCGCATGAGCGCGGCGCACCCGTTCTGGCTCGCGGCGGAATATGGGACGCAATCGTTCGGCAAGGCCGCCTTCACTATCGCGACGAGGCCGGCGAGCTGGATCTGCCGCTCCCGCGCCTTCCCGGCCGTCACCAGGCGATGAATGCAGCGCTGGCAATCGCGATGCTGCGCCATCAGGACCAGTTGCATGTCACGACCTCGGCCTTGAGTGCTGCACTGGGGTGGGCCGACTGGCCCGCGCGCCTTCAGCACCTGGCTGAAGGCCCGCTGATCGGGAACCGTGAAGTCTGGCTCGATGGCGGGCACAATCCATCGGCGGCTCGACAGATCGCGACTTACTCGCGGCACCATTTCGCCGATGGGAAGCCTCTTCACATCATTTTCGCCAGCCTCGCGACCAAGGACCCGGCTGGGATGCTCGAGCCGTTCAAGGGCCTGGCCGAACGCGTCCACGCCGTACCGATCCCCGACCACGCCTGTTTCTCGCCCGACGACCTGGTGGAGGTTGCCGGAGATCTCGGCATTCCCGCGGAACCGCACGACAACGTCGAGCAGTCACTGGCTGCGATCCCGGACGATGCGCGCGTGCTGATCTTCGGCTCGCTCTATTTGGCTGGCGCTGTGCTTGCGGCGAACGATCAGGTGCCGAGCTAGGCCGCCTGCTCCGCACCTTCGCGCCGCACGTTTTCCCCGACGAACCCTGATCGTCCCATGAAGAACAGCAACACCAGGCCCGGGAAGCCGAGAACGGCACAGAAAATGTAGAAATCGGTGAACCCGAGATCGTCGGCGACGACGCCCGATGGCGCGGCCGCGAAGGTCCGGGCGAGCGCCGCGACGCTCGTCAGCAGCGCATATTGGGTTGCGGTGAACGCTGTGTTCGTCAGGCCTGATAGATAGGTGACGAACACTGTCAGGCTGATCGCGGCGAACAGATTCTCGGTTGCTACCGCGAGAGTCAGCAGCGGGACCGAGTGACCGGCCTCAGCAACCAGCGCAAACATAAGGTTCGCGACTATCATCATGGCGCCCGCCCAGAACAGCAGTCGCGCCACTCCGAAACGGGCGATCAGGGCTCCGGCGACGAGCGAACCAGCGACGAGACCCCAGAAGCGAACGAGCTTGCTGATGGCGATATATTCGGTGTCGGTGAAGCCAAGGTGGACGATCATCGGCGGCAGCATATTCTGCCCCAGCGCGTCACCGATCTTGTAGGTCATCACGAACAGCAGGATCAGCAGGGATCCCCGGCGCTTCAGGAACTCAACGAAGGGCGCGACGACATTGTGTCGGAAGAAATCCGCGAAGATGTGAAGTGCCGGACCCCGGCCGCGCGCTGCCGTGTGCGTCCCCGGCCCGAGCCAAAGCGATGCAATCGAGCCCGGAAGAACGAGCAGCGCGGTCAGCGCGTAGGCCGCCGCCCAGCCCAACCCCGCGCCTTCGCTGGAGGCGAGATAGACGGTGCCCGCCCCGGCCAGTAGGTCGCCGGTGCGATAACCGACCTGGTTGGTCGCCGTACCCTGGGCCAGCTCATCGTCCGGCAGGCTCTCGATCCGGTATGCGTCGATGACGATGTCCTGCGTCGCCGACAGGAACGCGACGACCACGCCCCAGAGCGCAAAGCGGTCGATGTGATGAGCGGGGTCGCTTGCACCGAGCTCGACCAGCGCCCCGGCGAGCAGCAACTGCACGGTCCACAACCATGCCCGCCTCTGCCCCAGCATGGGCGTGAGCAGCGGGATCGATACGCCATCGATGAGCGGCGCCCACAGGAACTTCAGCGTGTACGGCGTCCCAAGGGCGAAGGCGAAACCGATCGTGCGCTTGTCGACGCCGACCTTCGCCAGCCAATAGGCCATCGTCCAGATCAGCAGAGTCAGCGGAAAACCGCTGGAAATGCCCAGAAGGAATGCGCCGAACGGTCGTGGCTTCAGGTAGGAACGAGCAGCGGCGCCGAAGGACTGGGCCTTGCTCACTTGCGTCTAGCGCGCGGGCTCGCCCGTTTCGCCGAGCGCCTGGCTCACCTTCGCACCAGTGTCGGCCGGAACCGGCTCGGCTGCCGATGCCCGCCGCTCCTGTGACGCCACGCGCGCCCATTCGAGCAGAACGAATATAGTGGAGACGATGGCCGTTGCCGCAGTCCATCGGAACACTGGGGCGTAGCCGTAGGTATCGAACGCCTCGCCAACCGCGCCGCGGCCCAGAGTACCAACCAGCGACAGCAGCGAGCCCAGCAGCGCATATTGAATCGCGCCATATTTCTTACTGACGATGCTGGTGACGTAGGCAACGAACGCGGTCAGCGCGAGGCCAGTCGAGATGTTCTCGTAACAGATCGCGAGGAGCAGGCGCACCATCCGCTCGTCGCTGCCGAACGCCTGGGCAAGCCCGTCCAGCCGCAGCAGGTGCGAGAAGCTGTCGATCATCGGCGCTCCGTCAGCCAGGTCAGCATAGAGGAAGTTGCCCAGCGGCGGCAGGATCGCACCGAGCAGGATGGTCGGAAACCGCCCGAGCTTGGCGAACAGATATCCGCCGAGGCTGATCCCAAGCATGGTCATGATGATGCCGAAGATCTTCGACGCGAAGGCGACCTCATCCTTCGAATAATGAAGGTGGTCGAGGTAGAAGGGATAAGCGAAGCTCGCCCAGATATTGTAGCAAATCGCGTAGGTCAGGATGAAGCCGATGGCGGCGAGGACGCCCCAGCCCATCCGTCGCGACAATTCGGCAAGCGGGTCGACGAGCGCCGAATAGAGGTGATTCATCATCACTCGACCGGTGCTGTGCTTCGGATCGGGCGCGGCCAGCACTCGTTCGGGCCGCTTGGCCATCTGGTTCGCGAAGGCAGCGACCGCCAGCGGTACGAAGACCGTGGCGATGATGATCAGCACGCCCCAGGTCTTCGTGAAGTCCGCAACCGACGGAGCTTTCGCTCCGGGGGCCGCGGGCGTCAGCATGGAGACGGCGAAGGTGATCAGCCGCACGATCGCCCACAGCCAGCTCGCTCCAACGACCGCGAGCAACGCGGCGCGCACTCCCGGCTTGAGCGCTCCCGGCTCGGCGAGTGCGCCATAGAGCGACTGCTTTTCCGGACGCGGACTGTCGGGCGCGGTCAGGGTCACGAACATGAGGACGACGAAAATCCCGCCCATGATCATGTAGACGTGCGGCCAGCTCATCCGTGCAGCGAGCACCAGCGCGATGGCGCCGCCGACGATCGAAGCGGTGCGGTATCCGAACTGAATCAGCGCCGCGAGCAGCTCCAGCGGAGCGCTCTCGTCAGCCTGGTCGATCCGCCAGCCGTTGATCGCAATGTCATGGCTCGACGAGGCAATCGCGGCGACGAAGGCGATGAGGACGAAGGTGCCGATGTTCGAGGCCGGGTCGGTGAGCGCGAGGAGGAACATGCAGATGGCGATGATCGCCTGCCCGAGCACGATCCAGCTCTTGCGGCGACCGAGCCGCTCAAGGCCCGGAAGCTGCACCCGGTCGACGACCGGCGACCACAGGAACTGGAAGGAATAAGCGAGGCCGATCCACGAGAAGATGCCGATCGTCGCCAGCTTCACGCCCACTTCGCCGAGCCAGGCAGTCAGCGTGCCGACGAGGAGTGCAAACGGAAGTCCGGAGGAAAAACCGAACGCCAGCATCGTCGCGGACTTCCGCGTGGCCAGCGCCGCCTTGAGCAGCTTGAAACCCTTCGGCCGCTCGCCTGCCATCAATCCCTCCCGCTCGTTCCCGCTCAAGCTTAGTCCGCTTTCACGGCCTGCCTAGCCCCGCGATGAACGAGACCGCTCTTACTCGTCCTCGTCGCCCGGAACGAACAGCTGAAGTCCCTTGGGCGGTTTCACCTTCTCGCCCTGGAGATGCCGATCGACGCATTCGACGGCTTTGAGCAGCTGGCGCTCGGAATAAGGCTTGGCGAGGCAGCCCACGGCCACCTCGGCCGCATGGGGATAGGCATGGCCTGTCGCGAACAGGGTCGGGATGTTCCGTTCGGCGGCATGCTGAGCGAGGTCGATGCCGTTCTGCTGGCTGCGCAGGCGGACGTCGCTCAGCACCAGGTGCACTTCGTCGCGCTCGATCACCTTCAACGCTTCCTGGAAGTCGTCGACGGTCGCGACGATCTCGTAACCGGCGTCCTTCAGCATATTTTCGTTGTCGAATGCGGTCAGCGGCTCGTCCTCGACGATGAGGATGCGCTTGACGATCTGGTTCCGCTTCCCGAACAGCATCTCGACCCCGACAATGACAACGCCACCGCAACGAACGAACCGCAAAGCGGTGCCCCGCAAGCCGCGCAATAACAGCCGTCCTGCGTCCGGCCCGCCGCCCGAACGCGCCGAAGGGCCCCAACGCATCGCCAAGCTGCTCGCGCGCGCCGGGATCGCGTCCCGCCGCGAGATCGAGCGGATGATCGCCGAGGGTCGAATCGCGCTCAATGGCGAGAAGCTGACGACGCCGGCGACGCTGCTGGAAACGCTGGCCGGAGTCACCGTCGACGGCCGGCCCGTACGACCCGCTGACGCGACCCGACTATTCCGCTTCTACAAACCGCAAGGCGCGATCACCGCCGCGCACGATCCGAAGGGCCGGCCGACGATCTACGACCGGCTACCCCCCGGCCTGCCGCGCGTGATGCCGGTCGGCCGTCTCGACTTCACGACGGAGGGATTGCTGCTCCTCACCAACGATGGCGAATTGAAACGGCAGCTGGAGCTGCCGAGGACCGGCGTTGTCCGCACCTACCGGGCGCGGGCCTATGGCCAAGTCACGCAGGCGCAACTCGAGGACCTCGCCGACGGGGTGACGATCGAGGGCATCCACTACGGCTCGATCAACGCCAACCTGGAACGGCGCACCGGAAGCAATTGCTGGGTCGAGATGAGCCTGACCGAGGGCAAGAACCGCGAGGTGCGGCGCGTGCTGGCGCATTTGGGATTGCAGGTCTCGCGGCTGATCCGAACCGCATACGGACCACTAACCCTCGAAGGACTCGGTCCGGGCGACGTCGACGAGGTCGATCAGGGCGAACTCGACGCGTTTCGCAGAACGCTCAAATGAGGATCATCGCCGGCCGATGGCGCGGGCGGATGATCGATGCGCCGCCCGGAATGGGCACTCGCCCGACTGCGGACCGCGTGCGCGAAACCTTGTTCTCGATGCTCGCCAGCCGCCTCGGCAGCTTCGACGAACTTCGGGTCGCCGACCTGTTCGCCGGCAGCGGCGCACTCGGGTTCGAGGCGCTGTCGCGCGGGGGTGCATCCGCGACGTTCGTCGAAACTGATGCCGGGGCGGTAGCGGTCATTCGCCGCAATGCCGCGAAGTTAGGAGCTAATGCGCAAGTCCTCAGCGGATCGGCGCTTGCGTTGCCCCGTGGCGGGCCGTTCGACCTGATTTTCGCTGATCCGCCTTATTCCGAAGGATCCGGCACCGCCGCGATCAAAGCCGTGCTCAAAGGCGAATGGCTCGCGCCCGGCGGCTGGATGAGCGTCGAAACCAGCCGCAAGGACGAGGTTGATGGCGCCGGCCTCGAAATCGGCACCAGCCGTGAGGTAGGCCGGGCCCGGCTTACGCTCTTGCGCCGTCCTTAGCGGTCGCGGCCTTCCGGATCTCGTCAAGCTCATAGCCGAGCCTGCGTCCGACTGCAGCAGCGGCCGCTTTCCCGGCTTCCTTGACCGCCTTGCCGGCACGCTTGCCCCGGCCGTCGCCGCCCGTAGTGAATCCATGTTCCGCCAGCGCCGCCAGAGCAGCGGTGGCGGCCACCGCGACCAGTTCGGCGGCGAGCGGGCTTTGCAGCAGCTTGATGAACGCTTCGCTTGCATCGAAACCGCCTTGGCTGCCGCTCGACCGTTCGCCGCCGGATGCGGAAACGCGCGCAACGGCAGTGCCGGATTTCTTCGTGCTCTTGCCGCTGCTGCTCTTGCCGGTCGCTTTCTTGGCCATCGTCGTTCGCTCCTGAATTTTTCGGACTTTCGACGCTCAACTCACGCGGCGCATCGACGTATCCGCCTTCATTTTTCGATATGGACCGAGGGCGTCCTTGGCTAGAGCCGCGCCATGACCGATTTCGCGACGCTGCTTGTGGCCGATCGCGGGCAAAAGGCCCGTCCTATCCATCTCGTCGACAAGGAGAGCTTCGGCGCCTGGCTGAAAAAACGCCCGGCTGAGGACCGCGCGCTGCTCGATGCGCAGCGGTTCGATGGCAAGAGCGCGCACGCTTATGCACTGCTTCCGCGAGGAAATGAGTTCGAGGTGGTGACGGCGGTGAAGGACGCTGCTGAGCTATCGCCCTGGTGCCTGGCGAAACTCTCCGAGTCCCTCCCCGAAGGCACCTACAAGCTGGCGGATGGCGAACCTGCCAAGGCAACGCTGGGCTGGCTGCTCGGTCAGCATCGCTTCGATGTCTATCGCTCCCCAAAGGATGAGCCGGAGCGCGGGGCCCGAGTGCTCCTCACCGGTGAAGCGGCCAAGATCGAGTCTGTGGTCCGGCTTGCCGAAGCCACGGCACTGGTGCGCGATCTGGTGGACACGCCAGCCGGCGACCTGGGGCCTGCCGAGATCGAGGCGGCGGTGCTTGGCGTCGCCAATGAACTCGGCGCACAGGTCAAGGTGACGGCGGGGAAGAATCTCGCCGATGGGTATCCGCTGATTGCCGCAGTTGGCGGCGCGGCTTCCGACGCCAGGGCACCGCGGCTGATCGAGCTCGAATGGGGCAAGGACGGCGACCCGCGCGTCGCCATCGTCGGCAAGGGCGTCTGCTTCGACACCGGCGGTCTCGACCTCAAGTCTGCCGCCGGCATGCGGTTGATGAAAAAGGACATGGGCGGTGCTGCCCACGCGCTGGCGCTGGCCCGGCTGATCATTTCAGAAAAGCTGCCGGTGCGGCTGCACCTCCTCATCCCCGCAGTGGAGAATGCAGTTTCGTCGAATGCCTATCGGCCCGGCGACATCGTGAAGTCCCGCAAGGGAAAATTCGTCGAGATCGACAACACCGATGCTGAAGGCCGACTGATCCTGGCCGACGCATTGACCAGGGCCGCTGAGAACAAACCCGAGCTGATGGTCGATTTTGCCACCCTCACCGGAGCGGCCCGCGTCGCCCTCGGCCCGGACCTGCCCGCCTTTTTCTCTAATCGGGACGATCTTGCGGGCCAGACACTCGAAGCTGCTCGGGAAGTCGAAGACCCGATCTGGCGGATGCCACTATGGGAGCCCTATGACGATTTGCTGAAGAGCGACATCGCCGACTTCGCGAATGCTTCGAACAGTGGGATGGCAGGGTGCATCACCGCTGCTTTGTTCCTGAAACGCTTCGTTCCCGATGAAATTGCCTGGGCGCATCTCGACACGTTCGCATGGCGGGATGCGGCAAAGCCCGGTCGTCCAAAGGGTGGGGATGCCCTCGGGATGAGGGCGATTTTCGGCCTTTTGCAGCGGCGTTACTTACAGGCTTGAAACTACAATTGGCGACAAATCCCCGTTTTTCAGGTCATTCCGCTGCAACATTTCGGCGTGTTACCGGTTTAATTGGCCAGGTTACGCGGCACGAGATGGAGTTTGGCGGATATGGGCGAAGTCTCGCTTACCGGCTGGATGAAGGCACTGATCGCCTATGTCCGATCGGGCGAGCCCGATCTCACGAACCGTCAGATGGCACTTCTGATGCTGGTTTACCTGACCCCAGGGCCACACACCGTTCGCGGCCTCGCTCGCGTGCTTGGCGTCTCGAAGCCGGTCGTTACGCGCGCCTTGAATACGTTGGGTGCGCTCGGCTATCTGCGCCGCGAGAGGGACCAGGACGATCGGCGCAATGTGTTCGTCGTCCGCACCAGCAGCGGGGCAGATTTTCTTGAAGGCTTCAAGCGCAACCTCCGCGAGGGGGACAACGGCTCCGCTTCCCACCGGCCGATCATCGGCCAGGCCCCCGCATACGCCCACCGCTGAAGAGTTCGTTCTCGCGGGCCCGTCGAACCTCCCGGACCCACATTTCAACGCTTACCGCAAGGACCTCGCCGACGTGGCGCTGGCGGCAGAGGTGATCGCCTCACATTATGCGGAGCCCCTCGATCGGCGGATCGGGGCAACGACCGTGCTGCGCGCGGAACCAAGCGATGACGGAGAGCGAATTCGCGAATTGAATCCCGGCGATGCATTTGCATTGCTGGATGACAGCCTGGGCTGGGCCTGGGGTTACGCGGGCGACGACCGGATCGTCGGCTATGTGAAGAGCGGCGACCTCGTCGCTTACTGAACCACCGACCGCAACCAGATCAGCTGATAGAGGCTGGTCAAGACCATCACGGCCAGGACAGCAATGATCGCCCAATCGCGGCGCGGCGCCCGCGGCCGGCGCGCCGGGAACAACAGCCAGGCTGACAACGCGCAGAGAATGAGCGTGCCGATCGCACTATTCCGGAGGAACACGACCACGACCGTCCGCACATGTTGAGTGCCGTCGGCCGCGACCTGACCGTGCGGGCTCATCATCAGGGCGGTGCCCCAGGCGATGATTGCGGCGAATAGAAGCAGCGCGCCCATGAACAACCGGGCACGGCCAATTCCCTGTTCCTCACATCTCTCCTCGTTGTCGGCGTATCGCGTACCATTTAGCGACGTTGGCGTTCTGTTGTTCCAGCGTGTTGGCAAACACATGCCCGCCGGTGCCGTCCGCGACGAAATAGAGCGCCTTGGTCTGCGCGGGATGAAGCACCGCCTCGATGCTCGCCTTTCCCGGATTGGCGATCGGGCCCGCGGGAAGGCCGCGCATCCTGTAGGTGTTGTAGGCGTTGTCCGTAGCGAGCTCCGACTTCAGGATGCGGCGTCCGAGCGGCTTGCCCTTGGTGATCGGGTAGATGACCGTCGGATCGGCCTGGAGCGGCATCCCGATCCTCAACCGGTTGCAGTAGACGCCGGCAACCATCGGCCGTTCGGCGGCTTTGCCGGTTTCCTTCTCGACGATCGACGCCATGATGATCGCTTGCTCGGGCGTGGTCACCGGACAAGCGGTGCTTCGCTGCGCCCACAGCGCAGCGATGGTCTTGTCCATCGCGGCCTTCATCTCGGCGACCAGCGCCGCGCGGGTTTCGCCGCGTTGATAGCCGTAGCTGTTAGGGAGCAGCGAGCCTTCCCCAATCTCCGGGTTCGGGCCAGTAAGGTACGGATTGGCGGCGAGCTTCTCGCTGACGACGATCGCCGGCATCCCCTCGGTTACGGTGATCAGTCGAAGGACCGGCTTGCCATGCTGAAGCAATTCCAGGATGGCCGCTCCGCCCATGCCCTTCGGGATCTCGAACTCGCCGGCCTGGATCGGATCATGCGATCCGAATAGCCGCGCCATCACGTAATACGTTCGGGCGCTGCCGGGAATTGCGCCCTCTTTTTCGAGCTTGCGCGCGACCGATCCGATGGTCGCGCCTTCCTGAATCATCACGGTATGCGGGCCGGGCTTGGGACCCGGTCCCCACCACAGGAAATAAATGCCGACCAGCGCGGCAAGGACGAGCCCCGCCGCGATGAGGATCAGCCGTCTCACACAGCCTTCACGATGAGGCTGGCGTTGGTGCCGCCGAAGCCGAAGCTGTTGTTGAGCGCGGCCCTGACCCGGCGCTTCTTGGCCTTGTGAGGCACGAGGTCCACGCCTTCGGTGCCCTCGTCGGGATCGTCGAGGTTGAGCGTCGGGGGAACGATCTGGTCGCGGATCGCGAGAATGCAGAAGATCGCCTCGACCGCACCGGCGCCCCCGAGCAGGTGACCGATCGCGGACTTGGTGCTGCTCATGGATGCACCGTGGAGGTCGTCACCGAGCACGCGTTTCACTGCCGCCAGCTCGATCGTGTCGGCCATGGTCGAGGTCCCGTGAGCGTTGACGTAATCGATATCCTCGGGCTGCAGCCCAGCCTTCTTCAGGGCCATCCGCATCGCCAGCTCGGCGCCGCGCCCTTCAGGATGCGGCGCGGTCACGTGATAGGCGTCGCCGGACAGGCCGTAGCCGACCACCTCGGCATAGATTTTCGCGCCGCGCGCCTTCGCATGCTCATATTCCTCGAGCACGACGACGCCCGCGCCTTCGCCCATGACGAAGCCCTCGCGGTTCTTGTCGTACGGCCTACTCGCTTGCTCCGGACGATCGTTGAACGCCGTGTTGAGCGCGCGGGCCTGCGCGAAACCGGCGACGCCCAGCGGATTGATTGTGCTCTCGGCACCCCCGGCGAGCATGATGTCGGCATCGCCATCCTTGATCATGCGGGCAGCGTCGCCGATCGAGTGAGCACCGGTCGAGCAGGCCGTGACCACCGAATGGTTCGGCCCCATCAGCCCATATTTGATAGAGACCTGGCCAGATGTGAGGTTGATCAGCCGGCCGTGGACGAAGTGCGGGCTGACCCGGCCGGGCCCCTTTTCGGACAGGACCAGGGATTCGCTCTCGATGCCTGGAAGGCCGCCGATGCCCGATCCGATCGAAACGCCCGCGCGCTCCCTGGTCGCCTCGTCCATCTCGGCAAGTCCGGCATCTTCCAAGGCCTGACCGGCGGCGTCGATCGCGTAGACGATGAACGGATCGACCTGGCGCTGAACCTTGTGGTCGACGCGCTTATCAGGATCGAAGCCGTAAGGGTGGTCCTTGGGCTTCACTTCGCCCGCAATCTTGGCTTTCTGGTCGGTGGTATCGAAACGCGTGATCGGCCCGATGCCGCTCTTTCCGGC
>DASUZY010000067.1:0-9542 GCA_036376635.1 Sphingomicrobium sp. | reverse complement strand
ACGATGATCGTATTCACCAGCGATTGGTCGTATTGCTCTCCGCTGCGCACGGTCATGTAGACCCAGCTGACCGGCAGCGAGACCACGATCGCCGCCAGGATCGCGACCACCAGCCAGAAGATGCTCTGCCCGAGGTTGGCGACATGCGCGGCGCGCACCGCTTCGCTCGCCTGAAGCGGGTTTTTGGTCGGCGCGGTAATGAGTTGCTCGACGCCGCCGACCGGAAGATATCCGCGCATCTCGGGCCAGATCTTGAGCGCCGCAAAAACGACCACTCCGATAATTAGATAGTACAACGTGATGTGCACCAGCAGCTTGCCTGCACGCATGCTCGCTCCCCTTGTTGAGCGCCCCCCGGCGCGTTCAGCTCAGTTGTCCGCCTCGTGGTGATGATGGTGATGCCCGTGCTTCTTCTCGGGCGGAACGTAACTCCGGATGGGCTGGAGCACGCTGTAGCTTTCTTCGAGCGGCGGATGGCCAAGCTCGGGCCAGGGAATAACCGGCAGCGGCAATTCGGTGTCGGGCACACGGTCCAACAGGTCGCGCAACAGGGTCAAGCGGCCGGTCGGCTGGTCATTGAAGTCGACGAGGGTCCAGGGTGCATATTCGGTATGCGTCGCGGCAAGCATCGCCTCGCGGGCGTGCGTGTAGTCATCGTAATGCTGCCGAGCCTGGATATCGATCGGTGACAGTTTCCAGCGCTTCATCGGGTTGTTGAGCCGCTTCTCAAACCGATGCTCCTGCACTTCCTGGTCGCAGCACAGCCAATATTTGTAGAGCAGGATGCCGTCATCGACGAGGTGCCGCTCGAAGTCGGGCACCGAATTCAGGAATGACTGCGCCTGGTCGGGCGTGCAAAAGCCCATCACCTTTTCGACGCCCGCGCGATTGTACCAGCTGCGGTCGAACAGCACGATCTCGCCTTCCGCCGGCAGGTGGCCGACGTAGCGCTGGAAATACCATTCGGTCCGCTCACGCTCATCTGGGGCCGGGAGCGCGACCACCTTGCATTGCCGCGGATTGAGAACGCTCGAGATCATCTCGATCGAGCCGCCTTTTCCGGCTGTATCTCGTCCTTCCAGGATGACGACCATGCGCTGGCGCGTCTCGGAAATCCATCTCGCCATCATGCTCAGCTCCTCGGCCATCGGCTCGAGCAGCTTAAGATATTCTTCGTGGTCGAGATCGGTCTTGCCGCCCACTCGCACCCCCTTGCGAAACTCCGTTGTGGCATGGCCCGTCGGAGATTGGAACTGCCCCGCACGTGGCATTAAAGCGCGTGGATGCACCGCCTGTTCGTTGCCCTCCGGCCCCCCGAGGACATTCGCGACCTTGTGGTCGACGCGATGGACGACAGCGCGGACTTCCGCTGGCAGGACGATGACCAGCTCCACATTACCTTGCGGTTCGTCGGCGAGGTCGAACGACCGATTGCAAACGATCTTGCCGACGCACTGACGCGCATCCGCGCCGATCCGCTTGAATTGCGGATCGCCGGCGTTGGCAGGTTCGAGCAGCGGAGTAGCGGCGCGCTCTGGGCCGGCGTCGAGCCCAAGCCTCCGCTTGCCGCACTCGCGGCAAAGATCGAACGTGCCTGCGTCGGCGCTGGCCTGGAGCCGGAACGACGCGCCTTCCATCCGCACATCACCCTCGCCAGGTGGAAGGGCCGAAGGACGCGGGAGATTGCCGATTTTCTAAGCCGCGCAAGCGGCCTTTCATCGCCGCCATTTCCGGTCGACCAGTTCATGCTGTTCGAAAGCCATCTGTCCCGCCACGGCGCCCATTATGATGAAATCGCAAGCTATCCGTTGAGCGGGTGACATCCGCCCTTCGACACACCATCTGCACCGCTCCCCTACCCCACGAGGTTGTCGCCTGATGTCCGCATTGTTCTCACCGCTCGAAGTCGGCGGCCTCAAGCTCGCCAACCGGATCGTGATCGCGCCGATGTGCCAATATTCGGCCGAGGACGGCTGCATGACTGACTGGCACGTCATCCACCTCGGTCATCTCGCGCTGTCAGGAGCGGCCCTGCTGACGATCGAGGCGACCGGCGTGCTGCCGGAAGGCCGGATCAGCTACGGCGACACGGGCCTGTGGTCCGACGAGAATGAGGAAGCGATGGCGCGGGTGCTCGCCAGCGTCCGGCGCTGGTCCGACATGCCGATCGCGATTCAGCTTGGCCACGCCGGACGCAAGGCCTCGACCGACAAGCCGTGGCATGGCGGAGCTCAGATTGCCCCAGGGGAACCGAATGGCTGGCAGACGGTGGCGCCCTCCCCCATCCCGTTCCTCGAGGGCGAGAATCCACCCGCCGAGCTCGACCGCGCCGGTCTCGATCGCGTGCGACAGGGTTTCGTCGACGCCGCGGTTCGGGCCGCACGCCTGGATCTCGCCGCCGTCCAGCTACATGGCGCGCACGGCTATCTGCTGCACCAGTTCCTCTCACCGCTGTCGAACCGGCGCACCGACGAATATGGTGGCAGTCTCGAGAACCGCATGCGCTTCCCGCTTGAAGTGTTCGACGCGGTCCGCGCCGCCTTCGCTGCCGAACGGCCGGTCACGATGCGCGTTTCGGCGACTGACTGGGTCGAGGGTGGTTGGGATATCGAGCAGACGATCGAGTTCGCCAAGGCACTGGAGGCCCGCGGCTGCGCTGCGATCCACGTGTCGAGCGGTGGCCTCGACCCGCGCCAGAAGATCCCGGTTGGGCCGAGCTACCAGGTGCCGCTAGCTCGCGCGGTCAGGCGGTCAGTGGGGATACCGGTGGTCGCAGTCGGTCTCATCACCGAGTTCGAGCAGGCGGAGGCCATCGTCGGAACCGGCGATGCCGACATGGTCGCGCTCGCTCGCGGCATTCTCTACGATCCGCGCTGGCCCTGGCATGCGGCCGCAGCGCTCGGCGGCAAGGTGCAGGCGCCGCCGCAATATCTCCGCTCGCAGCCGCGCCAGCACAAGCACCTCTTCGACTGGGCGAGTGGTTGAGTAAACCGCTGTGAAGCTTGGCAATTTCTGCCAGCGCACCCATATCGCCATTGTGCCGCGTTGACCGGGTGCGGCTCCTCACGCTAAACTAGAACATAAACGGAACGAAGCCGATCCGATGCTGACCCATATTTCAGTCCGTGGCGCGCGCGAACACAACCTCAAGGGCGTGGATGTGGACATCCCGCGCGAGAGCCTGACGGTGATCACCGGGCTGTCCGGAAGCGGCAAGTCGAGCCTCGCCTTCGATACCATCTATGCCGAGGGCCAGCGGCGCTACGTGGAATCGCTCAGCGCCTACGCGCGGCAGTTCCTGGAGATGATGCAGAAACCGGACGTCGAGCATATCGACGGCCTGTCGCCGGCCATCTCGATCGAGCAGAAGACGACCTCGCGCAACCCGCGCTCGACGGTCGCGACGGTCACCGAGATTTACGATTACTTGCGCCTGCTCTGGGCGCGGGTCGGAATCCCTTATTCGCCCGCCACGGGCCTCCCGATCGAGGCGCAGCAGGTCAGCCAGATGGTCGACCGGGTGATGGCGCTCGCCGAGGGCAGCCGCCATTACCTGCTCGCGCCAGTCGTGCGCGGTCGGAAAGGCGAGTATCGCATGGAGCTCGCCGAATGGCAGAAGGCGGGCTTCACGCGGGTCCGCATCGACGGCGTGTTCTACCCGATCGAAGAAGCTCCGGCGCTCGACAAGAAATACAAACATGACATCGAAGTCGTGGTCGATCGCATCGTCGTGCGCGAGGGCATCGAGGCGCGGCTCGCCGACAGCTTCGAGACCGCGTTGAAGCTGGCGGAGGGACTGGTTTATCTCGACCCGGCCGATCCCGTTGAAGGCGCCGAGCCTGCCGCCAGGGGCATGAAGCTCGACTACGCCCCGCCAGGGCGCATCACCTTCTCCGAGAAATTCGCCTGCCCCGTGTCCGGCTTCACCATCGCCGAGATCGAGCCGCGGCTGTTCTCCTTCAACGCACCGCAGGGCGCCTGCCCGGCCTGCGACGGGCTCGGCGAGAAACTGGTGTTCGACGAGGACCTGGTCGTCCCCAACCACGCGCTCAGCATCAAGAAGGGCGCGGTCGTGCCCTGGGCCAAGTCCAACCCGCCCAGCCCCTATTACATGCAGGTCCTCGCCAGCCTCGCCCGCGCTTACGACTTCGACCTCGACACTCCCTGGGCCAAGCTCCCGGAGGAGGCGCAACGGGTCATCCTCCACGGCACCGACGGCAAGTCCGTCACCCTCCGTTTCATCGACGGCAAGCGCAGCTACGAGGTCAAGAAGCCGTTCGAGGGCGTCATCGGCAACCTCAATCGCCGGATGCTCCAGACCGAGAGCGCATGGATGCGCGAGGAGCTCAGCCGCTACCAGGCCAGCCGCCCGTGCGAGGTGTGCCACGGCGCCCGCCTCAAGCCCGAGGCGCTCAGCGTCAAGATCGCCGGCGAGGACATCTCCATGTCCTCCCGCCGCAGCGTCGCCGACGCCTTCGCCTGGTTCGCCTCGCTCCACGAAAAACTCACCCCCACCCAGCGCGAAATCGCCAAGGCGATCCTGAAAGAGATCAACGAGCGCCTCGGCTTCCTCCACAATGTCGGGCTCGACTACCTCAACCTCGACCGCACCAGCGGCACCCTGTCGGGCGGCGAGAGCCAGCGCATCCGCCTCGCCAGCCAGATCGGCTCCGGCCTCTCCGGAGTCCTCTACGTCCTCGACGAGCCGAGCATCGGCCTCCACCAGAAGGACAACGACCGCCTCTTGGAAACGCTGAAGCGCCTCCGCGGCCTCGGCAACACGGTGCTGGTGGTCGAGCATGACGAGGACGCGATCCGCACCGCCGACCATGTCATCGACATGGGGCCCGGCGCAGGCGTCCACGGCGGCGAGGTCGTCTGCCAGGGCACGCTAGACGAGCTGATGGCCTGCACCGACAGCATCACCGCCGATTACCTCTCCGGCCGCCGCGAGATCCCGCTCGGCAAGACCCGCCGCAAGGGCACGGGCAAGCACCTCACCGTCCACGGCGCCACCGCCAACAACCTCCGGAACGTCACCGCCGCCTTCCCGCTCGGCACCTTCACCTGCGTCACGGGCGTTTCAGGTTCCGGAAAGTCGAGCCTCACCATCGACACGCTCTACGCCGGCGCCGCCCGCGCGCTGAACGGCGCCCGCATCCCCTGCGGCCCCTGCGCCAAGATCACGGGCCTCGAGCAGCTCGACAAGGTCATCGACATCGACCAGTCGCCGATCGGCCGCACCCCGCGCTCCAACCCCGCGACCTACACCGGCGCCTTCACCATGATCCGCGACTGGTTCGCCGGCCTGCCGGAGGCAAAGGCGCGCGGCTACAAGCCCGGCCGCTTCAGCTTCAACGTCAAGGGCGGCCGGTGCGAGGCGTGCCAGGGCGACGGCCTCCTGAAGATCGAGATGCACTTCCTCCCCGACGTCTACGTCACCTGCGACGTCTGCCACGGCGCCCGCTACAACCGCGAGACACTGGAGGTGAAGTTCAAGGGCCGGTCGATCGCCGACGTGCTCGACATGACGGTCGAGGACGCCGCCGACTTCTTCAAGGCGGTCCCCGGCATCCGCGACAAGATGGAGATGCTGAAGGAAGTCGGCCTCGGCTACGTCAAGGTCGGCCAGCCGGCGACGACGCTCAGCGGCGGCGAGGCGCAGCGCGTCAAGCTGTCGAAGGAGCTTAGCCGTCGCGCCACCGGCAAGACGCTCTACATCCTCGACGAGCCCACCACCGGCCTCCACTTCGAGGACGTCCGCAAGCTCCTCGAAGTCCTCCACCGCCTCGCCGACCAGGGCAACACCGTGGTGGTGATCGAACACAACCTCGACGTCATCAAGACGGCGGATTGGGTCATCGACCTCGGGCCGGGCGGAGGAGTGAACGGAGGCGAGATCGTGGTCGAGGGCACGCCGGAAACGGTCGCGGCGACGGCGGCGAGCTTCACCGGGCAGTATCTGAAACCGCTGCTGGAGCGGGCGAGCGTCAAGCCGGAGGTGGTTGAGGTTGCGCCGAAGCGGCCGAAGCGGGCGCGGCGCGCGACGGTGGATGAGCCGGATTTGATTGCGGCGAAGTAGGCGCTGTTGGCATGGTTTCAGGATCACCGAAGAAGCCAAAGGTCACTTTTTCAAGCCTCATCGATTCAGGACTCCGACACCGTCTGTTCGGAGAAATCCAAACCGTCACGGAGTTGGATGCAGAAGGCAAAGTGTCCTGGAACACAGGAGAGGATGTCGACCAATACATCTCCGTCCTGCGGGATGCGTTTAAGTTCCCGCCCGAGATATCGAGACATGAAGCTGCATCTGACGTTTGGCGCGGTATTTTGGATGCGCGAAAAACGGGCAAACTGACCGATGGTTCGGCGCTCGAAGCTCTTCAGAAACTGACCGACAAGAGACTCGCTGAAAAGCTTCGTACCTTCTCAATGTGGTCGCGCTTGAGCTACCGCCCCCCCATCCCGGCACGAGAGGTGCGGTTCAGCTACGATGACGTCACCATCCGTCTAGCTTCGGAACTCCCTAGGTACATGGAGCTATCATCCGACGTTCTTCGAGGGCTACAACCCATTCGTACCAAAGATATGCCACGCTATGGATATCTGACGGCCAGTACGAGCGCCCGAAACAGGACACACGCAGCCGACAAGATATTTGCCGCTACTGAGCTATTTCAGTCTGTCTACAATCTGGCTCTCAAGCCTTGGAACATTCTCGGTTCTGAGCAGAAGCCCGAAGCAATTCTAATGATGGGTCCCTATCATTTCTTGTTCCGTGGGCGGAAGTCGCTTCTACCTGAGACGAGCTGGTTCAATCAGAACTTTCGCGAAGAATATTGGGGCTCCGCGTCAGGCGACAACATATTCAAGTCAGCAAAGGTGGTTCGAAAGGCACTCGCAAAGCTGCAAACCCACCCTCTGAGAGAGCCCCTTTCAGCGGCTTTGTTAATGATGAACGATGGGATGGAAGCCGCCGACATGACGCGGCGAACCCTTAGATATTGGACGGCGCTCGAACGCTTGTTTCAAGCTAACGACGAGCGCGCCAGCTATGACAAGATCATAGATCGAGCCACATACTTGGAAGAGCCAGCTGATCTAGCAAAGGCCAAGCTACGTCGGTTGCTAAGAATCAGAAATCGATACGTCCATATGGGCGCCAGCGAAAACGAGCATCACCAACTAACCCAGTACCTCTCGGCGATGGTGAGATCGCACCTCTTCTACATTCTCATGAATGGCGACGACTTCGCTGATCATCGCGAGTTCATTGAAATGACCGATTTGCCATCAAACTCAGATGCGCTCCAAAGGCGCCGTCGAGCTATCGATCGTAGAGAAAGAATGATCGAGAAGCGTCGGCACCGGCCTGATTAGGTTGCCACTGAACCAATACGTCAAGCATAGACGCCAGCAGTGATTTGGATCGCGCCACCCGGATCGATGTTCATTGCAATATCGCCGTCGTTACGGGTCGTGAGCACCCGCCTCGTGACCCCGTCGAGCTGAAAGCCGCTGGATCGGTTCGCATACCATTGAACCGTTTCTTGCGTAGCGTGCTGAAGGCCGCCGTCAGAAATTATGGTCACGACCGGCGAAAGTCCGCCGATGGTATAAAGCTCCTCACAGCATCCGTCTTCTCTACCATGATGCGAAGCGAGAAAAATGCTCGTGTCCGGAAGCTCAGCCCGAAAGTTTGGATCTCGCAGGAGCCCAAGCCAGCCCCTTCTGGTCATATCGCCTGTAAAACAGACTTTGTTCGCACCAAAATGAAAAAAGACGACTAGACTTAGATCATTCTCGTTGTCGAACTCCGGGTATTTGTTCCAGTACCTTGTGTAAGTAATGTTATCAATACCCGCATTAGGCAACAGAGGATGGATATATTCCTCGATCATTCCACAAAGCGCAGTTATACCAAGGCCAACGTCTTGATTCTTTAGCTGACGAATGTTCCCTGCCGTTACGGTAGGGTTGCGGACAAGGCTGCTAATGTTCACTGTTCTAACAAGATTGTGAAGATCACTTGCATGGTCTTCATCAGCATTGGTGATGAAGAGGCGATCTACGCTGCGCACTCCGATACGAGGCAAATAAACCGATGGTCGCCAGCCAGTCGATGAATTATGGCCGCAATCAATAAGTATGTGACCATTTGTGTCCGTTTCGAGAAGTGAGCATTGACCATGCTCGACATCAAAGACCGTCAATTGCACGCTCACTTCTCCTCTACACTAATCGGAAGGGTCGCATAGCTTCTCAGCACATCCGCCGAATACGCCGCGTAGAATTTTATGAATCGCCCAAACATACCGAACGAAAGTGCTGCCGAAGAGCAGAGCAAGAGCACACTTAAACGAGTGGGACTGTCGATCTCCTGCACTACGAAAAGAACGAAGGCCAGAAACGAAGCAAAGGCCACGTTGCGGCTGAATCCGTACTGGTTGAGAAAAACAGACAGTCTTGCCGTTGTGTCTGCAGACTGGCGAACGGGGTGAAATGCCGCTTGAAAGACCATCTCACCATTGAGGCAATCGCGCGCCAGTCCGGTTTCTCTGGCAGCCCGATCCAAGGCCTTAGCCTGAATAGACTGCATGAGCGGCGCGTATTCTCTCGGAGCGAACAGACCTGCGAAAAGTCGCTCGAAACGACCCCGCTCGCGAAGGCCAAGCTGCACATCCGCAGGCGAGTCCATTAGCTTGCGAGCCAGGAGGTGTTCTAGAACGGCGGCTGATGGTGCGGCCAGCACGTTACCAAAAAGATACGCGATCGCGACCCAGAAGAGGCCTTCTGCGACCGTCCACTGAGATTTTTGAACTAGTGCGCCGCCCGCGAGCGTGTAATCCACTGCACCAATCAGCAGCATCCCCGAGATGAGGTAAGCGTAAAAGTCGTAATCCGTCAGTGGAAACCACTGCTTCAAGTGTCGCCTCCCAGAATCTCAATAAAGGTTGTTAGCACTGCTCAAGCGCGAGTGCCAGAAATACGAACAAAGATGGAACAAAATTCTGTGGATATGGCCGTCACGGAGTATCCGTGACGTTGAACGGGCTCCCCCGGATCAGGTTCGGGGGACCCGCCGCCCGGCTCTCGCCATCTCTACGCGCTGCCTCGCTCCAGTGCTCGCCATGCCCCTGGCATGGCTGCGCGCTTCGCTGCTCCGCAATCGCTTACCTGCGCTCGGCGATCTTTGGTTTTCCTACAGCACCCACGATGTGCTCTTCTCGCTTTCGGCCTTTTTGACTGGTCCGCACCCCGCGATTTCACGGCACCCCCCTGCGTCCCCTTAACTTCACGAAAAAGCGCGCGAACCACGAGAAATTAGTGAAGTTAGGGACTACGGTGACAGTCCACAAAATCCCCAAACCGCGTGCTCCGTCACGCGGGATAGACCCGACGTGACGGCGCCCGCCCTCAACCAGCGACCGCAGCGATCTTCGGACTCGATTTGACCTCGTGCGCCTTCTTGCGGCGGCCCATCGACCAGTTGGCCTGCAGCCGCACCTGCGGGTTCGGCACGCACCAGATCTCGCCGCCCT
>DASUZY010000066.1:0-40710 GCA_036376635.1 Sphingomicrobium sp. | reverse complement strand
AGCGCTGAGACTTGGGGCGGGTGCCGGCAACGACCCGGTAACCGTTCACGACCTGTCGCTCACCGGAGCGCTGATCGAGACTCGCGAGCCAATGCTCGTCGGGGCGATTTTTGAGGTCGAGCTGCCGCACGCCGGCAAGGTCGAGGCGACCGTCGTATGGAACAGCGGCGAATTCTACGGTTGCCAGTTCGAGCTTCCGATCTCTCCCGCTGCCCTCAGCGCGGCCCAGTTGCAGAGCGAGCCCGTGCCGCAAGGCGAGACCCACGCCGTACTCGATCCCGTCGCGGAGCTGCGCGAGCTCAACTCCGAAATTGAGCGGCTATCGCTCAAAATGGACAATGCATTGCGCCGGCTGACTAAGCGCGAAAGCTAGACCAGCCGCTTCTCCATCCGGACCAGCGGCACTTCGATTCCGTCAATGGAAGCTGCAATAGGCGGTTCGGCGGCGACGTAGCCCGAGGCTTCATACAGGGGCACTCCCGCCATCGTGGCCATCATCGTTGCCCGTCGGAAGCCGGCGCGCATCGCCGCGTCCTCGCAGAGCCGCATCACGAGGCTGCCAACCCCACGCCGCGCGAAATCAGGGTCAGTGTACATCGCCCGGATGCGTGCGGCGTCGATCGTTGGATCCAGCGCGGCCGGTTCACGCGACACGACGCTGTCGTCACCGCCATAGAGCGTCGACCGCCAGCTCCAGCCTCCACAGCCCGCGATTCGGTCCCCGCTCTCCACCACGAAATAGGTGCCGTCGCGGACGAGCTGCGTGTCCAGTCCCATCACCTTGTGGCTGGCCGCTACCTGACGTGGATCGAGGAAATCGTCCTGAAGCATCTCGATTGAACGCCGCATCACTTCGCGGAGGGCCGCAAGGTCCTCGATCGACGCAATCCGGTGAGTGAAATCCGTCACTCAGTATCCTTCGACATCTCCGACGTTCAGTCGGGGATCGATGGCGCCATAGAGTCGATCGCGCCCAAGCGGCTTGCCGCCGATCGAAGGTGCGCCAACCAGGATCGCCGCAACCTGGTTCCCATAAGGCATCGGCACGACCTTGTGGCCCATGCCCTCGAGCTTGGCGATCGTATCGGCGCTCAAGCCGAACTGCTCATAGCCTACCTCGTCGGGAAGCCATTGATGGTGAATGCGCGGCTGGTCGACGGCCTCAGTCACGGTCATGTCGAAGTCGATCATGTTACTGATCGTTTCCAGCACAGCTGACGGAATACGGCTTCCGCCGGGAGTACCGACGACCATCGACAGTTGACCGTCCTTCGTGACGATCGTCGGGGTCATCGAGGACAGGGGCCGCTTCCCGGGGGCGACGGCGTTGTTCGGACCCTCGACCAGGCCAAACATGTTGGGCGAACCGGGCTTCGCCGAGAAGTCGTCCATCTCGTCATTAAGCAGGATGCCCGTGCCTGCTGCCGTGACATGTGCTCCGAACCAGTCGTTCAGCGTATAGGTGAGCGACACTGCGTTCCCCTGCGCATCGACGATCGAGAAATGCGTCGTGCTCTTGCCCTCGTTGAGGATGCCCGGCGCGGGCAGGCTCGACGATGGAGTCGCTCGGTTTAGGTCGATGCCTTTCCGCAGCGTCTCGGCATAGCCCTTGTCGATGAAATGCGCAGTGTCGACCTTCACGAAGCTCGGATCGCCGAGGTTCACGTTGCGATCATGATACGCGCGCCGCATCGCCTCCACCAAAAGGTGCGTGCCTGCCGCTGAGTGGAAGCCAAGCTTCGCGATCGGATAGCCTTCGAGGATGTTGAGCGTCTCGCAAATAACGATGCCCCCCGAGCTCGGTGGCGGCGCAGAGATGATGTGGTAGCCGCGATAATCGCATTCGAGCGGCTTCAGTTCGCGGGCGCGGTAATTGGCGAAATCGGCAAGCGCCATGATGCCGCCATGCGCCTTGCTCGCGGCGACGATCTTGGCGGCAATCGGTCCATTGTAAAACGCCGACGGGCCAGTGGTGGCGATCTGCTGGAGGGAACGACCGAGATCGGCTTGAACGAACCGGTCGCCACCCTTCCACGGCTCCCCGTGGTTGAGGAAGATAGCGGCAGTTGCCGGATCCTTGCGGAATTCCTCGGCGCTGGTTGCCAGGAAGTCCGCATCGCCCTGGTCGAGTATGAACCCGTCTCGAGCGAGCTGGATGGCGCTGGCCATCAGTTGGGAGCGCGATTTCGTTCCGAACCTGGTCCGGGCCAGCTCGAGCCCTGCGACCGTGCCCGGAATTCCCACCGCGAGATAACCCCGGCGGCTGCGCGAGGCGACCGGATTGCCGTTCGCATCCTGGAACATGGTTGCAGTGGCAGCACCGGGTGCCGTCTCGCGAAAGTCGATGAACGCTGTACGTCCATCATGAAAACGGATCGTCATGAACCCGCCGCCGCCGAGATTGCCGGCCTCCGGAAAGGTAACTGCAAGGGCGTAACCCACCGCCACCGCAGCATCGACGGCATTACCCCCCGCCTTTAGCACGTCGACCCCGGCCTTCGATGCGAGACGATGGGCGCTAACTACCATCCCGTGCTCGGCGCCGACCGGGGTCGGTGCGGCGCTCTGCGCTGCAGGTGTCCAGATGAGCGCGAGCGCGGCGATCAGGCTGAGGGCGCGGCCGGTTCGAAATCGCATCATTGCATGTTCCCGAAAAAATGAGGGGAGCCGAAGCTCCCCTCTGAAGTCGAACTGTATCAGGATCAATATTTGACGCGCAGGCGGACGTACCAAAGGCCGCCGTTGATCCCGAACGGACCGCCCGGACGCGGATAGACCTGCCCGTCGGCCAGGCTGTTCGTCAGCACATAGATGGGATTGCCGAACGCCGGGTTGTTCTTGATCTTGTCAGGATAGGTGTTGAACAGGTTGTTCGCACCCACGGTCAGAGTGACCTTCTGCCAGGCAGTGTAGCTGACATCGAGATCGGTGGTGAACTTCGCACCGAACGTCTGCGCTCCGGTGGCATCCGGATAATCCACGGCGTCTTGCCACGAGCCATAATAGTTCTCGCGGGCATTGACCGTCCATGGACCGCCGACCCAGTTCATCGACAAGGTAGCGCGATGGTTCGGGGCCAGGCGTGCAACGTCGAGCCGCTGCGCGGCGCTGATGACTCCAGGATCGAACGAAGTAACCTTCGACTTGTTGTAGTTGTAGGCTAGCGTCCAGGTCATGTTGCCGCCCAGCGACGCGGTGCGCCAGGTGCCGACTGCGTCGATGCCCTTGGTCGAGGTGTTGAAACCGTTGGTGAAGAAGTTGATGTTGCCGCCTTCGCCAACTGCCGCGAGCGCGGGTTGAGCAACGATATCGGCAGCCGTCACGTTGAAGTTCTGCGAGATGCCGATGCGGTCTTTCACGTTGATGATGTAGCCATCGACCGTAACCGTCAGCGCCGGCATCGGCTTGATGATCACGCCCGCACCATAGTTGTGCGACTTCTCGGGCTTCAGCGTCTTGGCGCCATAATATTGCGCCACGACGCTATCGACCGGATAGGTGCCGGTCTGAACCTGGTTACCCGCGACGAAGTTGGTGGTCAGGATTTCGTCGTGCGATTGTCCCGGCGACGGAGCGTGGAAGCCAGTGCCGATCGTGCCTCGAAGCGAAAGCTCCGGGATCACCTTGTAGAGAGCATTGACCTTGTAGACGAAGCTGCCGCCGAACGTGTTGTAATGCTCGTAGCGACCGGCAACCCCAACGCTTAGCTGCTGAGTGACGTCCGCCTCGGCGTCGCCATAGACGCCGTAGCTCGACTGGCTCCACTTTCCTGCGGCCTGCGGACTGGTGCCGCCGTATCCGCTCGCTCCCGGCGCCCGGCCGGCGATGATGCACTGGGTCGGCGTCGGGGTTCCACCGGCGCAGTAGCTGCCGGCAACATAAGGCGTCGGTGTATACACACCCGGCGAGACCAGGTTGTACAATGGCTGCGACGCTGCGAACGGACCCGCACCGTAGGACTGAACGTCACCCGCCGTCTGGCCGTAGGTTTCCTTCCGCCACTCAGCACCCCACGCCAGGGTCAGCGGGCTGAAGAACCCGACGTTCACCGGGTAGGTGAAGTCCGCGTTGAGGTTCTTTTCCTCCTGGCTCAGCTGGCCGAACTGGAAGCTGGTCTGCGACTGCGGACCATAGGTCGGACTGAGCGAGCTGTTCATCGAAAGCGTCAGAGTGTTCTTTGCAAGGGTGCCGGAGAGGTCCCAGGTCAAACCGTTGGTGACTCCGCCCTTCCAACCAAGGGTCCCGTAACGCTCCTTCGTGATGCCTACGAAGCGCGGCGTGAAGCCAGCGGGATAGAGCGACGTGAACAGGAAGCGGTTGGAGTCGTTGACATATCCCCCCGCCGGGCAAGTCGGCGTCGCCGCTGGACATGGCGTCAGGAAGAACGGAGCGGAGAACGCGCCGTTCGGACCCAGCGTGTGCACGCCGCCCGACTGATCGAATAATCCCGTCGCCGTGTTCACGGGCCGATAATTGAAGCTCTCGTTGGCCTTATTGTAGGCGCCGAGCAGCGTTAGGTAGAGCTGGCTATTCGACGTAACGTCGATGCCGCTGTTGAGCGCGGCCTTCCATCCGTGCTGCGGCGATGAGCCCCACAGCTGGACCGGGTATGGATAGTTTGGCAGCTGATTGGCGAGCGACGGATTCTGCTGGGCGAAGACCACCGCGATCGGACGGGTGGCGCCGCGGCTGGTGCCGCCATCGTCATAATATTCACCAGCAACATCGACGAAGCCAGTAGCACCGATACCGAGGCCGACGTTGCCCGCCACTTGCTTGCTCCGGCCGTCGGTCAGGTTCGTATTGCCGTGATCAAAATACTGGCCGTAACGAGCTTCGAGTTCCAGGCCCTTACGGTCGTTGCGGAGCCCGAAGTTCATCACGCCCGCGATTGCGTCCGAGCCGTATTGAGCCGTTGCACCGTCGCGCAGCACCTGGAGATTCTTGATCGCAATCGCCGGGATCGCGGAAATATCCGCGCCCTGCGAGCCAAACGAGAGGCCCGTATCGCCGCCGGTATAGACCTGCACCAGAGCGGAACGATTGAACCGCTTGCCGTTGATCTGGACCAGCACCTCGTCTCCGGGAAGACCACGGAGCGAGGGCGCCCTAACAAAGCTCGATGCGTCGGAAATCGTGTTCTGCGGCACGAAGAACGACGGGACGATGTTCTTCACCGTGTCGAGCAGGTTCGCCGTGGGCTGATTCGTCAGCTCGGTCGAGCCAATGACGTCGATCGGTGAAGCGGAATTGGTAACCGTGCGATCGGTCCGGCGCGTGCCGGTAATGACAATCTCGTCCGAGCTCGGCTTTGGCGGAACTGGTTGAGCCGCCTGCGCGGAGTCCGCGATGACGAGTGTGGTGAGCATCGTTGCCGATGCCAGGAGCGTACGCAAATACCGGCTGCGAATCTTGGTCATGAGACCCCCCAAATGGCCATGGCAGCGCTCTTTTTGCACTGCAGCAGCGAGCTTGCCTCATGACAGGTCCAAGTCAATCAGCCGTAATGTCGGCCGGACGTCTATTCTCGATTTCGTGACATAACCGTCACATTTACTTTCGATAAGGGGGTTATGGTCCGGCGGGCCAACCTTTGAGGCGACTTCCGACCGGTGTTGCAAGGCGCCCTTAGCTTTGCGAACATCCCCCGAGACCGCCTGTGCCGGGCAGTCTGGGGAGAATGTCTGTGCGTACTTCGATCTACTGCGCGTTGCTGGGCTGCGTGGCGTTGCCCGCCTGGGCAACGGACGTGCCCCGTTATGAGCGTGCGCCGTCCTGGATAGTTCCCGGACCGCCCATCAAGGAAGGGACTGGGCTGCCGCTTGTTGCAGTGCTGGATCAGCAAACACGGGTCGCGGACGGAGAAGTGTGGAGCTATCGCGAGCTTGGCTCACGAGCGGTATCTGCCGACGCACTGGCTAGAATGGGCACGATCACGCTCAATTGGCAGCCGTTCCATGGCGATCTTATCGTTCATCGGGTCGACATCGTGCGCGACGGGAAGCACATCGATGTCCTTAAGGCAGGCCAGAAGTTCAACGTCATCCGCCGCGAGGAAGGGCTCGAAAAGCTCGAGATGAACGGCGTCCTCACTGCGACGCTGCAGGTCGAGGGGCTGCGGGTCGGCGATGTCCTGGACGTGGCCTATTCGACCACGTCCAAGGACCCGGCGCTGAAGGGCGCCGTTCAGTCCGCGGAACTCGCGATACCCGAACCTTTCAAGGTCGACTTTGCCCGGGCGAGGATGGTGTGGCCGAAGAGCGCAACGATCCGTTGGAAAGGTTATCTCAACGGCCTCACTCCCACCGAAAAGGACGACGGCAACTGGCACGACCTGACCTTCTCGCTGCCGGCTCCGAAGCAGCCGGATTTCCCGAGAGACGCGCCGAAGAGATTCCAGCCTGTTCCGGCGATCGAACTAAGCAGTTTCGCCGACTGGGCCGCCGTCTCATCCGTTTTCGCGCCACTCTATCGCACTGAGGGTCTCATCAAGGCCGGAACCCCGCTGGCGCAGGAAGTCGCGCAGATTCGGACCAAGGAGAGCGATCCGAAGAGACGCGCGGCAGCGGCCCTCTCATTGGTTCAGGACCGGATTCGCTACTTCGCCAACGGCATGAATGGCGGGAACTATGTCCCGCAATCTCCTGACCGGACGTGGGCGGCGGGCTATGGCGACTGCAAGGCAAAGACCCTGCTTCTGCTCGCGATGCTGCATGAGCTCGGCATTGAGGCAGAACCCGTCCTCGCCAATATCGGCGAGGGCGATCTGGTCTCGATCCGGCTTCCGGCGCCAGCCGCCTTTAATCACGTCTTCGTGCATGCGAAGATTGGCGGCGAAGATCTGTGGCTGGATGGGACCGCACGGGACACCCGCCTGGAGGATATGAGCGATCCCCCTCCGTTCAGATCGGTACTGCCGGTTCGCGAAGCGGGAGCGGGCCTAGTTCAGCTGCCGTTGCTTGCTCCCAGAAGGCCGACGCGCACGGTCTCGGTCGATATCGATGAGAGCGCCGGAATCGGAATCCCCGCGCCGTTCTCGGCGACCGTCCTCATTCGCGGAGGCGCGGCCGACGCGCTGCGCGCGGTGGCGGCCCAGCTGGATAATGAGAAGCTCCTGATACTGGCACTCGCCAGCCTTGACGGAGCCGCGGGCCAGAACGTCATTCCGGTTACCCAAAAATTCGCTTTCGACGCTGCGGCTGGCACTGCGACCATCTCCGTTACGGGGATCACCAGACCCGGCTGGAGGCGCGAAGATCACGCCTATCACTTTCGACCGGCCAGCGAGATTTCAAGCTTCAGGCTGAACAGCGACCGGTCACGGCCGGCATGGAAGACGATCCCAATTGCGACGGGCGAGCCCGGCAACGCCGTCGTCACCGCGAACGTCCGTCTGCCTGACGAAGGCCGCGGGATTTCGTTGGACGGTGATCCGACGCTCACCCTCGACGTTGCCGGGCGTCACTTCGTGCGCAAGGGGTCGCTGAATGGCGGCCTGCTGACAATCGAAGAGCAGGTGACCAACAGCGGCGCCGAGCTGTCGCCGGCCGACCTCCCGCAGGCGAGAGTGAAGCTCGCCGCTGCACAGGCGCGCGTTCTTCGCCTTGCGGCCCGCCCCGATTATCCGGCTCCATATCAGCAGGCGTCTGAGGCGTTCCGCTCGCACAAGCTCGACAAGCTTGCGGAACTTTACAGCGCCTACATCGCCGCCAAGCCGGACGAAGCTTCCCGTTATCTCATTCGATCAGCCTTTTACGAGGGGACATTTCAGTGGAGCCTGGCCCTTGCAGACCTCGACAAGGCAGTCTCGCTCGACGGGAACGCGCAGTCCTACCTGCGCCGCGCTTCCGTGCTCGAGGCGATGGGGCAAAAGGACAAGGCTGCTGCCGATTATGAATCTGCGTTGGGCATTGACCCAACCTCCAAACAGGCCCTGGTCGGACTCGGCCTCATCGAGGTCGAGAAAGGCCAAAAGGATGCCGCACTGTCCCGGATCGAGGAGCACCTCGCCAACGCGGATGAGGACAAGACTGACTGGCTGATGATCAAAGCCGAACTTTTGGCGAAGTCGGGGGACGCCGATGCAGCTTTGACGGCGCTCAACGAAGGCGTTGCGATCAAGTCCGCCAACGCGCAACTGCTGAATCAGCGCTGCTGGCTGAAGGGTACGATGTCGGTTCAACTCGACAGCGCGATTCAGGACTGCACGCGTGCCGTCGAGTTGACCGACAACAATGCAGCGGAGCTCGACAGCCGGGCGATGGTGTACTTCAGACTCAACCGCTTGAACGATGCTCTCACGGACCTGAACACGGCGCTGGATCTCAATCCTGCGCTTGCCAGCTCCCTTTATCTCCGCTCAGTCATTGAGAGGAAGATGGGCAAGTCCCGCGATGCCGATGAGGACGCCGCGAACGCTCGCAAGCTTGCGCCCCGAATCGACGAAGAATACGCCCGCTGGAAGATCAAGGCCTGACGGCCACGCGCCCGAGCGCAATCAGGATGCGATTACTGGCACATGATAGCTGGCGAGCAGTTTGCGGATGTCCCCCCGCCGCCGGGCAAGAACCTGGTCGATCGACTTCAGTAACTGCTGATCATCCTTTTGGACGCCGACCGAAATATCGAACTGCATCGGCCATTCCATGCTATCGAGCCATGGCGTCACCGGTTGAATTCGCAGCGGTACCCCCGATTTCGCTGCGAAATAGCCGGCAAGCGGGCCCCAAACGATAGCGACATCGACGTCGCCACGCTCAACCGCCCCGACAATCTCGGAAGGTGGGTTTGGCTTTCGGTAGTCGCCGTAGAGCATGTATCCGCGAACATTGGCGATGATGCCGCGTCCGCTGAGAGCGTGGGCAGGAGGCGTATTCGTCGCGTCGTTGCCGATCATCTGAACGCCGATCCTGAGTTTACGCAAGCGTGGATCGTCGAGCGTCAGTCCCTTCAGATTCTCGTCAGCGCGGCTGACGAAAACATAGGTGGAGCGGTAGTAGGGACGAGTGGTCGCGACCATCTCGACGTTGCTTCCGATACCCGGCCAGAAATCGCATCTCCGCTCGTTGAGGGTGTTGCGCACATAGCCCCGACGCTGGGCCCACCACACATAGGCGAGATGGGCATGGAGGTCCCCGGCGATCATCTGCGCGAGCCTGTTTTCGAACCCTTCCCCGCGGTTGTTTGAGAAGGGGAGATTGTTGGGATCAGCGCATGCCGTGAGGGTCCGTGGGTGCACTTCGCTGCAGGAGCCCAGAAGAATCGCCGCGAGCGAAGCGATCAGAGAAGGCTTCATCCTTTCGGCGCCGCGATCGCGCCCCAGGGCCGACCGCCGAGGTTCAATGCTTTCACGACCCTGTCCTTCTTAAGGTCGATGATCGTCAGGGTGCCGGACAAGCCGCTGGCGGCGTACAGTCGGCTCTCGTCGGGAGAAAGTCCGATTCCCCATGTCCGCTCGCCAGTGGGGAAGGACCTGACGATCGAATAATCGACAGGGTTGATCTCCGCCACGCGATTCGAGCGTCCCATCGCCACGAAGACCCTGCGCTCGTCACGCGTACTGCGCATTTCCACGGCCTGGACCGGTTCCGGGATGTCGAAGCTCTGCGTGAGATCGATGGTGTGGACGATCCGACGGGAGGCCGCGTCGAAAACAGTGATCGTACCGCGCTGCTCGGACGAGACCCACACCGTCTTGCCGCGCTGCATGAACAACACGAACCGGGGCCGGCTTCCAACGGGAATGCTGTCGAGCAGCTTGCCGGACGAAGCATCGATGAAATGGGCGAGGTTCGCCGTCTCGGAAGTGGCCACGACGAGCTTGCCGTCCGGGCTCACTCCGACACCTTCCGGTTCAGGACCTACCCTCACCTCGTGCCTTATCTGGCCGCGATCCAGATCCAGAAATGAGATGGAGCTATGGTCTTCGTTAGCAATGTAGGCGGTCTTGCCGTCGGGGCTGACGGCAAAGCGTTCGGGGTCAGTCCCCGAATTGAACTCCGCGATCCGGTTATGGCTGTGAACGTCCCATGCTTCGATCCGATTTGCATTGCTCGCAGCGACGTAGAAGGTCTTGAAATCCGGTGAGAATGCCATGCCGCGCGGCCGGGGGCCGGTCGCGAGCTGTGCCTCGATCCGGCCCGTCGCTCCGTCGATCAGCGTAACCGCGTTGCGCTCTTCATTCGAGACAAACACTGTATCGTTAGATCGCTCAGCGGTCGGTCCACAGGCGGACAGAAGGGTCGCGGCTAATGCCAAGAATGCCGATCGATTCATCCCGCGCCACCCACTCGACAACAGGATGCCTCCTCGTTCGAGCCCCGACGGCCAACGGGCCGAACACCAACTCGTTCCGTGAATTCAGCTCCTCGGCAGCCTAACCGACGCTGAGGTCCCGCTGTTGATTGACCAGACGCCATTCGTCGAGGTCGGAGAGCATGATGCGCGCGGCTTGTTCGGACAAATCGGCGGCGCGCGAAAGGGTTACATCCTTGCGGAGTTCCTCGTCGATCCGCTTCAACGTGGCCGCCGTGGACAAGGAACGAAGTGCGTCCCCGCCGAAATCGGCTTGGAAACGGATGCCGAATACGGCCGTCCCGAGGGCCGGGAAACCAGCCGAGATCAGCGTCAGCCAATTGCCATAAATCTCGACGAGATCGGACCCGAATGCGAGACCCACCAGCGTCGCAATCGACACAAGCACCGTGACGGCGAAGAGGATCATTCCAGTCTGCTCAAGCCGGCGGTCGAGAAGCTCGATCTGCACTGCGTTCCGTTCATGATAACCCACCTGCGGCCTGACCTCGTGGTCGGCGATCGCGTGGCCGAGACGAGCTGCGCAGCTTGCATCGATGGCCCCGGTCGGACAGCCCATGGCCCGCCAAATGCCACTCGCATACCAGTCTATCCAGCGCCGCGGGACCGGGTTCGTCGAGCTGCCCGGGGGATCGGGCGCAGCGATCCCGAGCAGCTTCAGGCTGCGCATCGGACGGAGCCGCTCGGCGAGCTGGCGATAGTCGAGCCAGCGGCGATGCCACTGCTGGCGAGTGCCGATGAAAGCATTCAGCATGATCGCGAGCGTGATCAACAGCTCGAGTGCGGCCTCCTCGAACTTAAGGTGCGGCGCCGTGAAAGCGCTGAGACCAAGACAGACCGCCACGCCGCCAAGCAGGAAGTTGAAGATGTGGCCGCTTCGATATGTCTGGGCGAAATGTGTCGCGAGGCGGTCCGTCCAGCTGTAGGACTGCTCAAGCACGTCCATCGGCGCGAAGATGTTGTGCGCCTCCGCACAGCCCGCCCGATAGCGCCGCCACTCGTCCTTGATCTGAGCTTCGGCTTGCCATGCCGTAACATCGCGTGAGCTGATTCGGCGAACCCCCGCCGCAGTCAGCAGCAACGGATATTCGATCCGGGCCCGCACGCGCCGCGATCGTTCGTGAAGGAAGCGCTTGAAAAAGTGCTGCTCCTCCACGTCTGGCGGCGCCAGCAACAATCGACGGATCAGCGTTGCGACATGGTCCCGGTCCAGCGGCCGGGCCACGGCCGGATCTTCCGCTACCGTCAGCACAGTCGGGTCGAAACCGCTCCACAACATTCGTGGAGCTTGACCGCCCGAAAGCGGAATGTGAACGATTGCCGTTCCGCGCGTCAGTGCCAGTTGAACGACCTCACCCGTTCCGCCCCGGCCGCGGGGTGGAAGTCCGTCCCAGACTGCAATCAGCAAATCGCAATGCGCGACCGTCGCACGCCCGGTCATCACATAGGCATCCAGCTCGCGCCCGCTTTCCCCCGGGAGCTCGAGCACTCGATCGGCGCGGGTAAGCAAGTCATCGAAGCGCTCGCGAGCACCGTGGTTGGCAAGGCTCGACCGGTAGGCCTCGCGCGCGAAGGGCAAGACGACCTGCAACTCCCAACCGAGGTCGAGCGCAATCTCAGCCGCAATCTGGTCGGCGCCGTCGGCGACGGGCGAAATGAAGCGCAACCGATTTTCCCCAGGCGCGAAACAGTCCCGCTGCTCCTCCAGCAGTTCTGCGCCGACCTTCGCGAGAAGTGCCAGGGTTTCCCGGATGCGCGTCTTGAGAGGTTCGACGTCGCCTTCAGCCAACATGTCGGCGCGGTGACCTGTGATTCCAACGCTAAGGACGAATGGTATCAGCGGCGGTGATGAATCGATCCTGCCGTCGTTCATCAAGCCTCCCGTGCTGATGCTAGCGCGCGCGTTTGCGGAAAACTACCGCGGCAATCGCGAAGCCGACGACGAAGGCGATAATCAATGCCGTCCACTGCGCGGCAGTATAGTCAGCGATATTGACCCAGTCCGGTTGGAGGAAGCCGCTTCCGCCATTGTGGATGTCGGGGTCAACCGGCTTGTTGATCGATTTGCCGCTGCCGTCGACGAAGTTCAGCTGGTACGAAAGTGTGGTGGAGTTGTGGTTGCAGTTCGCGTCGGTGAACTTCAGCGTGGTCGGAACGCTGTTGCTGATGTCGTAGATCTGCGTGTCGACCCCGGGCCCGGTCGGCTTTGTTCCCTGCTGGACCCAGATCGGGTTCGTGGGCGCGAATTTGATGCCCATACCCGTATGATCATTGACGATGTTCGCCGTGAACTTGACGTCGGCATTCCCGTGATTGACGTCCACTGCGGGAAACTGGTTGGGTCCGTTGCTGCACGCTCCACCCTTGATGCACATCGTCCAGTTGACGACCCCGCTGGCATCCTTGGTCGGCGTGAAATCGAGCGTCACAGTTGTCATTGCTGCTCTCCCCCTTGTCGCTCGACGGCAACCGGCCGCCGAGAGAATTCCGCGGCCTGCTTAGCCTGAGCCGCCATTCTTGATGATTGGGTCCACGGGAACCGCATTGTTCTGTCCGTCGAGCATGTTGAGCTGATACTGGACGGTGCAGGCCGCGCCGCTGTTCTCATTCCGAACCAGAAGCTGCTTCCCGTTGCAGGACTGGACGGTGGTTTGATCGCAGGATGATCCCTGAGCCGGGCAGCCGGGCAGATCCTTGGCGGCCCAGAATGGGTCGGATTGGTCGAATTGGAAACCCATCCCAGTCTGGTCGTCCAACATGAAATGGATTAGGTCCGGTCCCGCCCCGTGGGCGAACTGAAGCTGCGATTTACCGGCAGCTGCGCCGTTTATCGTCCAGTATACCGATCCGTTGGACCCCTGCTGTGCACTTACGGTTACGTTCATTGCCAGGCCTCCAACTTCAGCCGACGCTTCCAATGTCACGAATGTAAAGCGGGTCGCGGAACCCCATTGCGGCGACGCGATGCGCTAATTCTGCCGCCCCGGAATCGTCGCCCACCGCCTTTCGAATGGCGGCCCGCCGAGCGAGATAGGTAACGCGGTCCGGGGCGGACGCAGGCCACGCCGCCGCCGCGTCGCGGAACGCCGCTTGCGACGCTGCGCCCTGCCCTGCGGAGCGGAGGACCATACCCTTCATCAGCAAGGCGTTCGCCCTGGCCACCTTCGCATCTTCCGAATGCGTACGCGCCAGCTCGCTATTCGCGGTCGCTAGCAAGTCGTCGGAATTTCGCTGTGCCTCGCCACTGTCGCCATGAGCCAGGGCGATGCGTGTCCGAAGCTCCCCGCAATTGCTCCGAAGTTCGAGCCGCCATTCGACAACGGTTGCGTCCTTTGCGACCAGTTGATCGGTCGCGTCGCAGGCTGCGCGCGTCAGGGCGGCTGCCTCGTCGACGGCCCCAGTGGCGAGTTTGGCCCGGGCGAGACCGAATTGCGCCCAGGCTTCCATCGACTTCGTTTCGGTGTCGGCCGGTTCGGTGGCGAGCATTCGGGATGCGGCGGCGAGTGCCTTCTCGAACAGTTTCATGCCTGGCTCGAGATCGCCGAGTTCGGTCTCGATCCGGGCCGCGCCGCGATAAGCCCCGATCGCCTGGTTCTGGTAACTCGCGTCAGGATGATCGAGCTGCAGAAGCGGCTCCAATATTGCAATTTGCTGCTGCCGTGCCGCCAGGGCGTCGGTCAGCCTTCCCTGCCGCTCGCGCGCCGCCGACAACCATCCCAGTCCTTCGATCAGCGCCTTGCGGTACTCCGGGTTTGACGGGTCGCCCGCGGCGAGGCGCTGCCTTGCTGCACGCGCGTTCTCGAAGATCGCGGCTGCCTCGGCGTAGCGTCCTTCGTCATTCAGGATGATGCCGAGGTTATTGTCGGCATAGACGCCTTCCATCTGCCACTTGGGGTTGCCCGGATCGATCTCGATCATCCGGTCCGCGAGACGCTTGTATTCCTGGAGTCCGCGCTGCGCCTGCGGCCACTGACCACGAGAGTGCGCAATGTCGGCCAGATAGAAGACGTTCTGCGCATGGTCGAAGATCCGCTGGGGATCATCGGGCGCCCTGCGCAAGGCCTCCTGCGTCCCTGCGAATGCGGCGGAATAAAAGCGAAGGGCTGCGTCGAGATCTCCGCGGCTGTTCGCCACCTGGCCTAGCAGGGCCAACGCTTTCGACCGTTGGGCAAGCGCTTCGTCCGTGAGCTTTGACGTATCCTGCTTCTGGTAGAAAGCGAGTGCCTTTGCCCCGACAGAATCGAGGACGTCCAGGCGCCCGATTGGCTCCAGCTTGTCCTTGAGGTCGCCGAGCATGAAGGTGACTAGCCCTTCCGCCTCTCGCCTCTGTTCGCGCGCTTCGTTGCGGGCCTGAAAGGCGGTCACCGCGAGCGTGCTGGTGATTGCCATCCCGCCGATGGACGCAGCGGCGAGATACCCAAGCCGGCGCTGTCGCCGAGTCTGCTCGCGCTGGACGAGGTCGTCGAGTCCGACGCCAAGCATGCCCGCGACCAGCTTCAAGAAGGCTTGCCGTCGGCCCTCTCCGGCATTCCGAAAGTCGGCGGCGAGAGGCTCGGCCCGCTTTCCCGTGCGGTGACCCCGCCGGTCGTATTTGAAGCGCAGCCCGGGCGGAAAGCATTCTTCGTCCTCGCGCCCGGGGATATCGCTGGCAAAGGGCTCGCCCGCGACGATCGCCGCCAGGACGCATCCCTCCGGCCGGGTGCGCTTGAAGGATTCGATTTCCTGGTTGGTCCAGCGTGAAAGCGCCGACGACGGCGAACACAGGACGATCAGGAATTGCGATGCCGCAAGTGCGGCCTTGATCTCTTCGGCAAGGTCTGGCCCCGCCGAGAGGTCCTGCTGGTCCCGAAAGACCGGTGTCAGACGGCGCGGAACGACGCCGTTCGCGGTGAGCTTGCCAGCTAGCGAATGCGGAACCCGAAAGCGCTCCAGCTCCCGATGGAGCCAATCGGCAAGTTCACTGTCCTTGTGGCTGTAACTGAGGAATGCGTAATAGCGCGTTCGCAACCGGGGCGTATGGCGCACATCCCCCGTTTCGCCGTCGGGAACAGAGCTTCCCCCATGCAGTCGCGCAAGCCTGGCCATTCGCCGCCCCCAGCGAGTCCGTAAACTCTGTTAACACAATGGGATAATCGGCGCGAATCGCATGTTAATTTTGCTAAGGGCCGGTGGGGAGCGAGTGCCGCTCTCGCTAGGGACCATGGCGGAGAGGGTGGGATTCGAACCCACGGTACGGTTGCCCGTACGCCGCATTTCGAGTGCGGTGCTTTCGACCACTCAGCCACCTCTCCGTGAGGCGAAGGCCAGCCGGGCGAGTGCCGGTGCCGGTCGGAGGCGGCGCTCTAGCAGCGAGCGCCGGGGTTGCCTAGATAGGTTGGCATGACCCCTTTTCCTTCACCCGAGCGTTCTTCGGGCGTGACCCCGAATATCGAAATGCCGAGCGCCCGCTTTGCCATCGGCGAGGTCGTGCGCCATCGCCTCTTCGACTTTCGTGGGGTTATCTTCGACGTCGATCCTGTCTTCGCCAACAGCGACGAGTGGTATGAAGCCATTCCGGAAGCGCTCCGCCCGCCGAAGGACCAGCCCTTCTACCATTTGCTCGCCGAGAATGCAGAGAGCAGCTACGTCGCGTACGTCAGCCAGCAGAACCTTCTGCCCGACGAAAGCGATGAGCCCGTTGAGCATCCGGCCATCGCCAGCATGTTCGATCGGCAGGACGGCCGATACCGGTTGAGGCCCGATCTGACGAACTGAGGAAGGCCCGAGGCCTTCCCCGGCTCTAATCCAGTTCCTACCAGTCCATCCCCAGCTTCGCGTAGATTTGACGGCCGTTGAATCCCCATGGCGAGAAGAATGGGAAGTCGACGACGCCGGTCGAGCTCTGCACGGTGGCGGGAGTCCTGTTCGGATAGACATCGAAGAGGTTGGCAACGCCGAGGCCAAGATGGAATCGATTGGCAATCGTATACCGCCCCTCGATGTCGGTGATCATCTTGTCCCCTGAATGAATGTCTCCCGCGGCGGTCGTGCCCGGCTCGTTGACATCGCCATAATAGGTACCGCGGAGCGTCGCCCCGATCGGGCCCTTGGTCCAGTCGAGCGTGCCCGTGACCTTGGTCCTGGGCGTGCCTTCCTCCAGCGTCAAAATGGTCGAACGGATGACCAGCGGGGGCGCCGGATTGAGTGTCGAGGTCGTCGTCGGGACTTCCAGCACCTTTACCTTGTTGAAGTTGGCAGCAACGGTCATGTTGAAGATGCCGGCCCCGGTCGTCGGCAAGCGGTAATTCGCGACGACGTCGACGCCACGTGTCCGCATCTTCACCCCGTTGATGAAGAACCGTGCGGCGCTGATGTTGTTGGCGTTCAGGATAGCGTCGACCGCCGAACTGAACCCCTTCTGGATGTTCTGCGACAGGGTCAGGCCATTGCGCAGGTCGATCTCATAGCCGTCGACCGTGAGGTTGAACGGTCCATGGCGGAAGACGAACCCGGCCGAATAGTTGGTTGATTTCTCGGGCTCGAGTGGAAGGCCGCCCAGTGCCCTTGCCTGGGCGCTGACCGACGGAAAGGTGCCCGTAAGGATCACGTTGCCGTCAACGATCACGGAGGCGATCGACGTAAAATATTCCTGCTGCAGCGACGGTGCGCGGAATCCGGTCTGGACGCCGCCGCGGATCGCGAACTCCGGACTGACGTCCCAGCGCGCCGAGACCTTGCCGTTCGCCGTGCTGCCGAAGTCGGAGTAATGTTCGAGGCGTCCCGCGACGCCGACGCTGAGGGTCGAAAACTTTCCTTCGAAGTCGAGATAGCCACTGACATTGTCGCGGCTCTTGTCGACGACGTTGTCCGGGCTGAAACCTCCGAAGCCCTGTGCGCCCGGCGATGTTGCCGCGCCGTTGACCGGACTGACGTTCACTGGGCCGTGATCGTAGGATTGCGGTTCGCCGGCCGAAATCGAATAGCCTTCGCGACGATATTCCGCGCCCGCCGCGGCGGTGATGTTGCTGTCGCCGCCGATCGCGTAATCGTGCGTGAAGTCCAGGTTCGTGACGAACTGATGGTAGGAAACGGCACCGTCGTAAAAACTGGTCTTCGACTGCGACCCGTAAGTCGCATTCAGCGTATCGAGGGTCGAATAGTCGATCGTGTTCTGGCCGTAGGAAGCCGTCAGGCTGGTCGCCCAGCCGCCGAGCGCGCCCTTGACCCCGCCGGTGACGGTCATGTCCTTCGACTTGGTCTGGATCAGCGGAAGAAAGCCGTTCGGATAGATCGACGGGACATTGTTCGTGTTGCTTGGATTGCGCGGGAAAGCCGCCGATTGCGTGCGGCGGAACTGATAGCCACCCCAACCCACGAGCTGCCATCCGCTTTCGCCGAGCGGCACTCCCAGGTTCGCATAACCAGTGGCCTGCTTGACGTCGGGATCCCCATAGCGCGAGCGCACGACAAACGGCTGATCGCGGGTGTCGAAATCGCCGCGGTTCGTCGGGTTGCGATTGAGGTACTCGGCGGTGAGATCGAGGTAGCCGCGGCTCCCGATCGGCACGTTCTGCCAAACCGAGGCGGTGATCGTCCCGCCGTCCGTCTCGTGTCGCGGGTCGAGCCGAGCGGGCACGTGAGTGACATATTCGCTCGCATTGATTGTTGCTCCGCCGCCAGTCCGCGCCTGGCGCAGACGAAGATTGATCACGCCGGCGATCGCGTCCGAACCGTAGAGCGCCGACGCACCGTCGCGGAGCACCTCGATGCTCTGCAAGGCCGCGACGGGGATTGTATTGAGGTCGACCGCGGCCGCACCGCGTCCGACGGAACCGTTGATGTTCAGCAGCGCGGAAGGGTGCGCTCGAACGCTGTTGATCAGCACCAGAGTCTCGTCCGGGCTGAGGCCGCGCAGGGTCGCTGGGCGAATTGCATCGGTCGCGTCGGTGACTGCCGGCCGGGGGAAGTCGATCGACGGCGCGACATTGGCGAGCGCGGCCGCGGTCTCGGTGGTTCCCTGGCGCTTGAGCTCCGTCGCTGAAAGCACATCGACCGGGGCGATGGTGTCGAGCCTGGTACGTCCGATCGCCCGCGTGCCGGTGACGACGATCTCGTTGTTGCTATTGGCGCCGGCATCCGCACTGGCCTGCGAGTTCGCGGGGCTCGCCGGTCCAGCCGGAACCGCCGGGGGCGGGTTCGTTGCCGTCTGCGCAAATGCCGGAGTCGAGATGAGCGCGATCGCGGATGCGGTTGCAAGGATCGCCGCCAACCTTGTTTGCCGTCCCTCGGGAACGATCGACCCGAACGAGTACCCGATGTTAGCTTTGCCCTGCGCCATGATCCGTCCTTACCTAAAGATAACGTTCCCGTTGTCAGGAATGGATTTAACGGCGCATTTGCAAGGCCTTGGGATCTCCCTTCGTCGAATTGAAACCTTACTGTTGCCTTACAGCAACGCACTTTCGACGGACCGACGTCCGGTTGACAGGGCGAGGTCGCTGCCATAGGCGGCGCTCTTTCGCGCGCGCCGGCTCGTTCGGCCTATCGCGCGACCCGAGTTTTAGAGAAGAGAAGAGCCAATGTTCGCAGTCGTGCGCACGGGCGGCAAGCAATATCGCGTCGCCCCGGGAGACAAGATCGTCGTCGAGAAACTCGACGGTAACGCTGGTGACAAGGTCACGCTCGGCGATGTGCTGCTCGCTGGAGACGGCGGCAATCTTCAGAAGACCGAAGGATTGACCGTCGCGGCCGAGATCGTGGCTCAGGCCAAGGGCGAGAAGGTGACGGTCTTCAAGAAGCGGCGGCGCCACAACTACCGCCGCAAGAAGGGCCACCGGCAGCAGCATACGATCCTGAAGATCGTCGCGATCGGCGATCACAAGGAGCAGAAGAAGGGGGCTCCGAAGGCAGAAGCCGATAAGTCTGCAGGCGCTCGTGCAAAGGAAACGGCGCAAGCGACCGCCGAGCAGCATGAGTCCGGCGCGGTTACGGGTACGCCGACCGCGAATCCGGCCCCGAAGGACGCCAAGGCCGCTGGAGCCGAAAAGCCCGCGGCGAAGAAGCCGGCAAAGGCCAAGGGCGGGTCGACAGAAAATGCTGCACCTGCTAAGGCCCCCGCCAAGAAGGCCCCTAAGGCCAAGTAATCAGACCTTTAAGATATCCAGGTAGTCTCAAAGTCATGGCACATAAAAAGGCAGGCGGATCGTCCCGCAACGGACGCGACAGTGAGAGCAAGCGCCTCGGCGTGAAGCTGTTCGGCGGCCAGTCCGCGCGCGCCGGCAACATCATCGTGCGTCAGCGCGGCACGAAGTGGCACCCGGGCGACAACGTCGGCCTCGGCAAGGATCATACCCTTTTTGCACTTACCGACGGGCAAGTCGCATTTCGCGACGGCAAGCTCGGTCGCAAATATGTGCATGTCATGCCGATTAGCGAGAACCAAGCATAGGAACGGTCAGAAAGGGACCGTTCCCACAAGGGGCGGCCCGGACGAGATCTTAAAAGGATCGAGACCAGATAAGGGAGAAGGGGAGCCCCGGAAGGGGTCTCCCCTTTTTCTTTGCCTTCTCCCGAAATTGTCACGGGCCGCCGGTAGGCGCCCGCGTGAGGGAGAAGACGAAATGTTCGCGAGAACGCCAAGATTGCTGCTGAGGCCGGGTTTCCCGGAGGACGCGCCGGCGCTTGCCACCGCCATTGGGGACGAAGAGATCGTCCGCAACCTGGCGACGGCGCCGTGGCCATATCGCATGCGCGACGCGGAGGCGTTTCTCGCCAAGCCGCGCGACCCGGTGCTTCCCTCCTTCTTGATCTTCGAGCGTGGCAGCGGCGCCCCGCAACTGGTCGGGTCGTGCGGGCTCGGTCGCCGCCCATCGGGGTCGGTCGAGCTTGGCTACTGGATCGCCCGGCCGTTCTGGGGTCGCGGCATCGCGACAGAGGCCTGCGAAGCGCTGGTCGAAATCGCTCGGACGCTCGGTTTCCAGAGTCTGGAAGGTTCCCACTTCCTGGACAATCCTGCTTCCGGCCGGGTGCTGGAGAAGCTCGGGTTCGAGTCTCTCGGCATTGTCGCTCCGCGGATGAGCTGCGCCCGAGGCGAGGAAGTACCGGCGCGGCTGATGCGCCTGGAGCTCGCTTGCGGCGCTTACCAGGATGACGGCGAAGACGAGGCGCTGGCGGCCTAGACCGCCCGCCTCACCTTCTTCGCGGGCTCCGGCACATAGCCGACCGAAGCTTCGTACTTACGGAGGAGATGACGGTCGTCTTCGTTCCAGGGATGGAAACCCGGCAGGAAGAATTTGAACCAAGCGCCGCCAATCCTTCGGAACATGCCCGGGTTGATCCAGAGGTACCAGAGCAGCAGCGACCACGCCTTGAGCCCCGTCACCCCGTCCTGGCGCATAAGCTCCAGCGCCCCCGCAGTGCGATCGACGACGAAATTGCGAGTAACGAAAAGCATGACCCGCGCCTTGAGCTTCCAGCGCTTGTACCGCGGCCAGCCGCGTGTGGCGTGGAGCCAGGTGTCGTAGGCCACCCCTTTGTGCTCGATCTCTTCGACCGCATGCCAGCGCCAGAGATCGGCGACCTCCTTGTCGGCGCCCGCCAGATGGCGCGGGTTGGCCAGCAATGCGTGCGCCAGAATCGCCGTGAAGTGTTCGAGTGCCATGGTCGCCGCGAGGCTGACGATCGGCGGTCGCTCGCGAGTGAGGGCCAGCCGCTGGTTCACCCGCTCCTCGAGCTTCGTCAGGTCGTATCCCGCATTTGCGGCGCGCTTGTTAAAGGCATCGTGCTCGCGGCTATGGATGGCCTCCTGGGTGGTAAAGCCCTTGATTTCCTCGGCGAGCTTCGCGGGAGCGCCCTCTCGGAACTTACGCACGCTCTCGACAAAATAGGCCTCGCCTGCGGGAAAGGTTGTCGACAACGCATTGTAAATAGCGGTCGCTTCAACGCGTCCGCCGTGCCACAATCGGGCAAGGGCCGTGTCGCGGCCAAAACGGCGGTCGCGAGGCGTGATGCTGAGATCCGCTGGCGTAGGAAGCGTAGTGGTAGTCATTCTGGGTAGATAGCATAATTTACATCAGTGTCAATAAGACGAACCCGCCTCACCCCTGAAGAAAGCCGGTCCGCTGCGCTCGCAGCGGCTCGCAAGATCCTGCTGGCTCAGGGGCCCCAGGCAGTGACGCTGAAGGCTGTCGCCGCGGAAATCGGCCGGACGCACGCGAACCTCCTTCATCACTTCGGGTCAGCAGCGGGCCTGCAGGGGGCACTTGCGAAGTCGATCGCCGACTCCGTCAACGGAAGCATTGCGGAGGCCGTCGAGCGCGCCCGCGCCGGCGAGACCGACGCACGAGTGATCGTCGACCAATGTTTCGATGCCTTCGACAAGGAAGGTGCGGGCGCGCTTGCCGCGTGGATGATCATCAGCGGCAACCGGGATGCGCTGAACCCGATACTGGGGTCGATCCACGACCTGGTGTCCCAACTCGCTGTTGGGCACGAAGAACATCATGTCGCCGAGAGCACTTTGTCGCTGGTCCTGAATGCCCTGGGAGATTCGCTGCTGGGTCCCTCGATTGCCGAGGCCCTCGGCCTTCCACGCGACGCCGCTCGCGACCTCGCCGCGCAGCGCCTCCGCCACCGTCTTGAGGCCGAACAACCCAAAGGTTGAACGACTTTCAGGCACCAAGCTGTTCCACGTGCGTTACGGCGCCGATGCGTAAGTTCTTCAACACATGTGCAGCGAAGACGTCGACGGGTGCCGGCCATCCGCTGACCTTTGCGCTCGCCGTCGGAACGATCGTCCTGTGGGCGGCGACCGGCCCTGTCTTCCACTATTCCGACACTTGGCAGCTGGTAATCAATACCGGGACCACCATCGTCACGTTCCTGATGGTGTTCCTCATCCAGAATAGCCAGAACCGGGACGCCGCCGCGATGCAGGCGAAGCTCGACGAGCTGCTCCGCGCGGTGGACAAGGCGCGCGAGCAATTCATCGGGATCGAGCACCTTACCGACCAGCAGATTGAACTGGTTCGGTCCGCACTCGAGCGACATGCCAAACAGCTGCATGAAGAGGGGCCGAAGCAAGAGACGGCGCCCGATACCGTCGACCGGCTGCTCGATCGTTTCTGATCAGTGCCGGCGCTTCTCGCCGACCTGCTTTAACTGGCGGTCCGCCTCGTCGATGGCCCTTAACAGCTCGCTGAACGCGGGCGCATCCTCGACCGGCCATGCCCGGTCGAAGGTTGGTCCCAGTAGTGTCAGGTCCCGTTTCGTAAGGAGGCCGACGGCCACGATGCGTTCCTGCATCGCACTCTCCGTAACTAATCTATGTAATAAACGCCTCTAAGCGCCTGCGGTGCCTTGCGTTTCGGGAGGGAATCGGTTGGCCGCGTTCGGACTTGGACTAGCCGACGTATCTCCCCAGATGGTTTGGGCAATGCCGACGACAACGCCCGAATGGCAGCACCTCGCGCTTTACGCCGTCGTAGCCGCCGTCATCATCATGATCCTGCAGCGCTTGCCCTATGTAGGCAGGATCATTCGCTTCGCCTTCTCGGCGGGTTTGCTGGCCTTCCTGATATTCGTCATCCTTAGCCAGGCGCCGTACCAGCCGCAGCTGGCGCGCTTCACCGACAAGCTCGGGCTTGATGACCAGCAAGTCGCCGGCAGGGAGCTCAAGGTGAAGATGGCGAATGACGGCCATTTCTGGGTCGTGGCGACGATCAATGGCGTGCCGCGGCGGATGCTCATTGACAGCGGAGCGACGGTGACGGCGCTCTCACCATCCACCGTGCGCGAGGCGAAGGTCGACACCGGCATTGGACTCGCACCTGTCGTGTTGCGGACTGCCAATGGCGCAGCGCCGGCCGAGACCGGAAAAATCGACGAGCTCAAGGTCGGAAATGTCGTTGCACGGAATCTCAGAATCGTCAGTTCACCGGGCCTCGGCACCATGGACGTGCTTGGGATGAACTTCCTGTCGAAGCTCCAAAGCTGGCGCGTCGAGGGCCGAACCCTGGTGCTGGTGCCGCATCATCCGCAGAGTGGAGCGAGCAGCTAGGCTTCCACGCCAGCGGGTACTCGAACCGCATCCATCAACAGCTCGTATGAGCGCAATCGTGCCGCGTGATCGTAGATCTGCGCCGTGACGATCAGCTCGTCGGCCTGCGTGCGCTCGACGAACGCGTCCACCTGCCGGCGCACCGTCTCCGGCGAGCCGATTGCCGAGCATGAGAAGATGTCCTGGAGCATCGCTCTGGTTCCGAGCGGCAAAGTGTCCGGATAGCCCCGTTGAGGTGGCAGCAGCTGGGTCGGCTCGCCACTGCGGAGCGCGACGAAAGCCTGTTGAATCGAGGTGGAGAGCAGCTCAGCCTCCTCATCGCTGTCAGCAGCGAAGCAGTTGAACCCGAGCATCACATAGGGGCGGTCGAGTTGCTCGGATGGTTGAAAGCGCTCTCGGTAAATACGGATCGCTTCAACCATCATTTGGGGCGCGAAGTGCGAGGCGAAGGCGTACGGAAGGCCGAGCATGGCCGCGAGCTGTGCGCCATAGAGACTCGACCCGAGAATGTAGACCGGAATCCTGGCCCCCTCGCCGGGCACTGCCCGCACCCTGCCGTTCTCTCCGCGGAAATAGCGCATCAGCTCGACTACATCGTTCGGGAACTGATCGGCATCCGACGACAGGTTCCGACGCATTGCATAGGCCGCCGCCTGGTCCGTGCCGGGGGCCCGCCCAAGGCCGAGATCGATCCGCCCGGGATAAAGCGCCTCAAGCGTTCCGAACTGTTCGGCGATGATCAGCGGAGCATGATTGGGCAGCATGATGCCGCCCGATCCAATGCGAATGGTCGACGTCCTGGAACCCACATAAGCGAGCGCGACCGCTGTCGCCGCGCTGGCGATGCCAGGCATCGAATGATGCTCGGCCATCCAGTAACGCTTGTAGCCCAGCTGCTCAGCGTGACGCGCGAGCTCGGCTGAATTATTCAGCGCCTGGCCGGCGTCTGAGCCTTGAGTGATCGGAGCGAGGTCGAGAACAGACAGTGCAACCATCGACCAGAGATGGTCGCGAACGCAGACGATTCAATGCGGATCGTCTAGCGACCCCGGAATGCAGTACCGCGATCGTCTTCCTGGTCGCCGAGGCCTCGATCGGCGCCGAGGATCATCTCTGCGATCCTCGCCGCAGTGTGCTGCCCGTCGACCCGCTGCAGTTGATAGAGGCCGACAGAGTCGCCAGCGTTAGCGTGCGGCCCCCGAACGAGCCTGGGAACGACGGTTGCAACCTCGATCGAGGTGCCCCTCACCTGTTCGGCAAGCGCCTCGGACAGTCGCTCGAACGCGCTGAGCGAGCTGGCATATGGGAACATGCCGCGGCTCGCGACATAGCCCCCGGCGGGCGCAATGTTGACAAGCAGGCGCCGCGCTGAACCTCGCCGGAGCAGCGGCATGAACGTCCGCGCCAGACGCATCATGGAAAGCGCTCGTACATAGCCTCGTCCCGCAGCGTTGATCAGCACGTCTATGCTGGTGAACTTCTCCGCGATTTCGGCCGCGAAGATGGAAACGCTGAGTTCCTCCACGGCATCGCAATATCGGGTGAAAGCCCCAAGCCGCTGACCGGCATCGGTCAGGGCTATCCCATCCACGTCGCAAAGAATGAGCTCGGCGCCCTGGCTCGCCAGCGCTTCGGCGCAGGCACGCCCCACGCCCCGCGCACCGCCGGCGACCAGTACGCGGATTGGCGCACCGTTGGTGGTCGCGCTCATCCCGAGATCGCCTGGCGCGAATCGGGCGGCAGAGAAATGAAACACGGCCCGCCAAAGGCGAGCCGCCCTTTTGTTGTAGACATGAAGGAGTGCATCCTGTTAATGCAACAGTCTGTTGCGTTAGTGGAGAATCGGACTTGAATCAAGCCTCAACTTCGGGATCGGCCAAAAAGCGTCCGGGCGGCCGCACCGCCGACGTTACTGCCCGCGTGCATCAGGCGATCATCGACCTGATCGTCGACGGAGGCGTCGAGGCATGCACTTTTTCCGCCGTGGCCCAGCTCGCCGGGATCGAACGTTCAACCCTCTATCGCCGCTTTCCCGACCGTTGGGATGCAATCATCGACACCTGGATGACCCGGGCCCAGACCGACGTACTTCCTGATCCCGGGGACAGCTTTGCAGACGACCTGACCTCCGTCCTCCGTAAGCTGGCCGAATTGCTGGAATCGCCCATCGGACCAGCCCTGCTCCGCGTCGCTGCCGAACTCAGAGCGCGCGCCGCGGGCGGTGACACCCGCGCTTATTTCGATGGGCGCATGGCCCAGCTCTCGCCAATGTTCGATGCCGCCATTGAGCGTGGCGAACTGGCCGCTGATGTGGACCGCGAAGGCCTGTTCACGGCAGCGGCGGGTCCAATTTATTTTCGCATGTTCATCGCCGGGCGGCCGGTCGATGCAGACTTCATCCACTCGATCGTCAGCTCGATCTGCTGGCTCTATTGCTCACCCAGCGTGGCCGCCAAGCTTTCGCTGCCGGCGCGCATGGCCTAATCGCTCGCGATGCATTTCCTCGACCAGGCCAAGATCTTCGTACGCTCAGGCGCGGGCGGACCCGGCGCGGTCAGCTTCCGGCGCGAAAAGTTCATCGAATATGGCGGGCCCGACGGCGGCGACGGCGGCAAGGGCGGTGACGTCGTGTTCGAAGCGGTCGCTGGCCTCAATACGCTGATCGACTTCCGCTACACCCAGCACTTCCGGGCCCCGCGCGGCAAGGGTGGCGCCGGCTCCAACCGCACCGGCGCTGGCGGCGACGATCTCGTCATCCAGGTGCCGGTCGGAACGCAGATCCTCGCCGACGACGAGGACCGCACCTTGCTCGCCGATCTGACCGAGGTCGGGCAGCAGGTCACCTTCCTCGAGGGCGGCATGGGCGGTCGCGGCAACGCCAGCTACAAGAGCTCGACCAACCGCGCCCCGCGCCAGCACCAGACCGGCATACCGGGCGAGGAGATGTGGGTCTGGTTGCGGCTTAAACTGCTCGCCGACGTCGGCCTGCTCGGCCTGCCCAACGCCGGCAAGTCGACCTTCCTCAACTCCGTCAGCAACGCGAGCGCGAAAGTCGGGGATTATCCGTTCACGACGCTCCGGCCGCAGCTCGGAGTTGTTCGCCACAAAGGCCGCGAGTTCGTCGTCGCCGACATCCCAGGCCTGATTGAAGGTGCCGCGGAAGGCGCGGGAATCGGCGACCGCTTCCTCGGCCATGTCGAGCGCACGCGACTGCTGCTCCACCTGATCGACGGATCAGGCGAAGACCCGCTCGAAGCCTGGCGCATCGTTCGGGCCGAACTCGAAGGTTACGGCGCAGGACTGAGTGACAAGCCTGAGGTGATCGCGCTTACCAAGGCTGACCTGCTCGATGACAAGAAGCGATCGAAGCTGGTGAAGGCACTCGAAAAGGAGACCGGCGCGAAGGTGTTCCCCATCTCCGCCCCGTTGGAAGAAGGCCTTGAGCCGCTGCTGGACACGATCATCGAGCGGCTCGGTGACGCCGTGGTAGAAGACGTGCCGGAGCCCGTCGACGAAAGGTCGTGGTCGCCGCTATGAGGCTGCTTCGTTGAGACTGGCCATCACCGGGGGGACGGGATTTGTCGGCTCGCACCTGCTCGACGTCGCCACTGCCGCCGGCCACAGCATCGCCGCCCTGACCCGCCGCGAGCAGCCGCACCGCCAGGGCGTCGACTGGATCGCCGGCGATCTTTCCAGCCGCGACGCCCTCGAGCAACTGGTGCGTGACGCCGATGCTGTCATTCACGTCGCGGGAACGATCAACGCCTCCAATGCAGCGGGATTCGAAGAGGGTAACGTCGCCGGCACGCTGGCGATGCTCGCGGCGGCGACTGCTGGAGGAATCCACCGCTTCGTCCATGTGTCGTCTCTCGCCGCGCGTGAGCCAAGGCTTTCCCTCTATGGCGCGTCGAAGCAACGTGCGGAGGAACTGGTGCACAGCTCCGGGCTCGACTGGGCGATCGTCCGGCCGCCGGCGGTCTACGGCCCCGGCGACAGGGAGACGCTGGAGCTGTTCCGGATGGCCAAGCTCGGCCTGATGCTGATGCCACCGAAGGGCCGAGTATCGGTGATCCACGCCGACGATCTCGCACGGCTGCTGGTTGCGCTTGCGGATCCGTCGGCACCCACGAGCTGTCTGGTCGAACCGGACGACGGCAAGCCGGGCGGATGGACTCACCGCGAGTTCGCGAAGGCGCTTGCCGAAGGGGTCGGCACGAAAGCGGCCGTCATCTCCTCGCCGGGCATTCTCTTGAGGCTGGCCGCCCATGCCGACCAGCTGTTTCGAGGCGAAAAGGCGAAGCTCACTACCGACCGTGCGGCTTACTTCTCCCATCGCAACTGGGTCGTCGAACCCAAGCGCGCGGCCCCGCCCGACCTGTGGCGCTCCGAGATCGAGACGGTTCGGGGATTGAAGGACACGGCAGCCTGGTACCGTGAAAAGGGCTGGCTCTAGCAGTGTCTGGCGTGGATGCGGAATTGAGAAAGCAGCTCGTCGAAGCCCGCGATGTAATCAGAGCTCAACTCGACGATCTAAATTGCCCGCATCGAAGGCGCGCTCCGCAGTACCTTTTTGACGAACTTGAAAAGCAACTTTGCGAGATCAACGACCTTCTGGAAGACGAACCGGGTCAGGGCTCCACCGACAGCCGATAGATCATCCGGTGACGGTACGGCTTCCCCGGATCTACCCGCGCTGAGCCGAACGCCGGCTGATTGGGCGTGTCCGGAAAGACCTGCGGCTCCAGCGCGATGCCGTCGCCCATCCGGTAGACGTGACGGTTCTTGCCGATCAGCGTCCCGTCGAGGAAGTTGCCGGTGTAGACCTGGATGCCCGGCTCGGTCGTGAATACCTCGAGCACCCGGCCCGAGCGCGGGTCTTCCAGCCGTGCAGCGAGCTTGGGTTCGGCGGTCTTGCCGGCGTCGAGCACGAAATTGTGGTCTACGCCGCGGCCGATCACGATCTGCGGGTCGCGTCCATCGCGAACTACGTCGTCGAGCACTTTCGGGCTGGTGAAGTCGAACGGCGTTCCGGCAACCGGCCGCAGCTCGCCAGTCGGGATCAGCGCGTCGTTAACCGGCGTGAAGCGATGCGCGGCGACCATGAAGCGCTGGGGCAGCGCTCCGCCCGGTGCGCCCTCTCCCGCCAGGTTGAACAGCGCGTGGTTGGTCAAGTTGACGATTGTCGGCGCATCGGTGCTCGCCTCATAGCCGATGGTCAGGTCGCCCCGGTCGTCGAGCGTGTAGGTCGCCGTGACGGTAAGATTGCCCGGATAGCCCTGGTCGCCTGCGGGGCTCACCATCCGCATCGCGACCTTGGCGATGCCACCGGCGTCGCTCACGTCAACGATCTGCCAAACGTGCTTGTCGAACCCGACGGTGCCGCCGTGCAGCGAGTTCACCTTGTCGTTGAGCGGCAGCTGGTAAGTCTTGCCGTCAAGGGTGAACCGGCCGCCGGCAATCCGGTTGGCATATCGCCCGATGGTCTGGCCCCAGTAATTGGGATGCGTCACGTAGCTCGCCGCATCGTCGTAGCCGAGAGTCACGTCGGCAATGCGGCCCGCTCGATCCGGACCGCTGAAGGATTGCAGCGTCGCGCCGAGCGTCATGATGCGCGCGCTGACGCCGTTCCTGGCCGACAGGACGACCGACTCGATAGCAGTCCCGTCAGGCAGCTTGCCGAACGGTTCACGCGTGGCCGTGGCGGCGTTCGCCGATCCTGCCATTGCTCCGGCGCCCATCAGTCCGACCATCAACATCCTCCAACGCATCGCAACCCCCTCCTCAAAGCATCCGCACTACCGGCTGCCCCTCTTCCGAACGCACCAGCCGGTTCCTCAGCGGCAGCGTAAACGGGCTCGCCTCGATCTCGAACTCGTCACCTACTTCAGTCCTGAACCCGTCGCTGAACGACAGGGTCGCAGTCCCGAAGAAATGGACGTGAACGTCGCCCGGCCGCCGAAACTGCGCATATTTGAATTGGTGCCGTTCGAGGTTGGCAAGGCTGTGCGACATGTTGGCCTCGCCCGACAGGAACGGCTGCTCCCACGCGACCCCACCCTTGCGCCAGATCCGGCTCACGCCTTCGACATGGTCGGGCGGGCTGCCGATCAGCAACTCCGGTCCGAGCGCCGCCTGCCGCAGCTTCGAATGCGCCAGCCACAGGTAATTGTGCCGCTCGGTCACATGATCGCTGAACTCGTTCGCAAGGCACAGGCCGAGGCGATACGGCACGCCGTCGGGACCGATCAGATAAATGCCAGCCAGCTCCGGCTCCTCCCCGCCATCCTGCGCAAAGCTCGGCATGATTAGTGACTCGCCGGGCCCGACCACTTGCGAGCCATCGCCCTTGTAGAACCATTCCGGTTGGCAGCCGGTCTCACCGGCCGGCGGTTTGCCGCCCTCGACGCCCTCCAGGAAGATGCGCATTGAGTCGGTCTGCCTTTCGGCGGCCGCCATGCGGTGCATCCGGTCACGCGCGTCCGCCGATCCGAGATGGGTGAGGCCGGTGCCGGACATCATCAGGTGCGCGGGATCGTCATGGTCGATCGGCGCGAGGAGCCTCCCGGCGATCAGCTCGGCCGCCGGATCTGCCGCTCCGGCAAGGCCGACGCGTGAAACTATTTCTGCAAGACGGACGCCTGCCTCGACCGCACGCATCGCCAGCTCGTACGTCGATGAAACCCCCGCGACGAACCTCGCCGAGTCCTGGTCGACGGCGATCACCGATCGTGTCCCGTCGCTGGCGCGATGCTGCATCAATCGAAGCAGGTTCATGGTTGCTGATAGCTTGCGCCGACCTCCGGACTCTGCCTAGATGTTTGCGCTAACATTTGGGGGCTGGCAATGCAGGGGGACACCACTCGGACTGCATCAGGAGCACCAAGCTACGGCCCCGCCCTGGCGCTGCTCACTAGCTTGTTTTTCATGTGGGGCTTCATCAGCGTCATCAACAACACGCTGCTCCCGCACCTCCGGAGCGTATTCGAGCTCAATTATTTCCAGACGACGCTGATCGAATCGACCTGGTTCATCGGCTACCTCATAGCCTCGATCCCCGCTGCGAAGCTGATTGAGGGGATCGGATACCAGCGCGCACTGACGACTGGGCTCGCAATCATGACGGTCGGGTCGCTCGGCATGGTCCTTGCGGCGAGCCTGCCGTCTTACGGAGTGACGCTTGCATCGTTGTTCACCGTCTCGTGCGGGATCGCACTGCTGCAGGTGGCGGCCAACCCGTATGTCGCGGTGATCGGACCGGCGGAATCTTCCGAATCCCGCCTGACGCTCGTTCAGGCGTTCAACACCACGGGCGATGTGCTGGCGATCGTCTTCGGGCGCTATCTCATCCTTGCCCGGACGGCAGGAGGCACTTCAGGCGAAGGCGCACAGCTCAGCCACGCACAGCGCATGGCCGACGCGCAAGCGACCGAACTGCCGTACCTGATCGTGGCCGGAGTGCTCGCCCTACTGGCGCTGATGATCTGGCGCGCGCGGTTACCGGAGCTTGGTGCAGCAACACGACGGATCGCTGCGGAGCAGCGCAGGGGACTATCACTCTGGAATCACCGCAATTTGATCTTCGGCTGCGGGGCCATCGCGACTTGCGTCTGGGCCGAGATCAGCGTCGGCAACCTGTTCATCAACTTCGCTTCGCAACCGACCGTGGCGAACATCACGCACGAGCAGGCAGCCTTCTACCTGACGTTCTTCTGGGGCGGGATGATGGTCGGCCGCTTCGCCGGGGCATTCATCATGCGCGCCATACCGCCGGAGAAGGTGCTGGCGGTATTCGCGCTGGGTGGAGTCTGTGCCTCGCTCGTCGCCACGCTCGCTCACGGCCCGACCGCGATGTACGGCCTGATCACCGTTGGCCTGTTCACCTCCATCATGTTCCCCACCATCTTCGCGCTAGCGATCCGGGGACTCGGCCCGCTCACCGAAGAAGGTTCGGGCCTGCTGATCCTGTCGATCGCCGGCGGGGCGTTGGTGTTCATCAACGGCAAGGTCGCTGATCATTTCGGGATCAACTGGGCGTTCCTGATCACCGCTCTCTGCGAGCTTTACGTGCTCGGTTACGCGCTATGGGGTTGCCGCAGCACCAAGGAGCTGCCTCCAGAGCAGCTCAGCGTGGAACCGGCCTGACTTTCAAGTCGGCGGCGGGGTTCGGATCAGTCGTATCGATCTGACTGTGGCACTTCGGTAATCCCGGCGGCCAGCGCAGCAATTGGCCGTTGCGTTGTTGACCTTGGGAGCGCCAGATTGGCCTGCACGGGGGAGACTTGCCTTGAAACCGCACTATATCATCGACAGCGCTTCAGCTTTGCTCGGCGTTTCGCTGATCATCGTTACCGCGGTGCATATTACGGGCAAAGCAGCACAGACGATCGCGGACGAACTGTCGTACGGGGCCGCACTGCTGTTCCTGGCCACGGCGGGCCTATCGCATCTCGCGATCAGCAAGTCCGCTGATCATTTTGAAGTAATCGCCTACAAAGTCTTCGCCGTCGCGCTACTGCTGCTGCTCTGCGGAGTCCTGAGCTTCTGGTTCTGAGCCGCCCCAGACGCGCCCCATTCGCGCCCCATTGCGTTGCGAAACATCTGGTCGCCGACTAACGAAAAGCCATGTCCGATCGCACCCAAACACTCGCCAAGGTCCTCGAACTGATTGAGCCGTTCAACAAGAAGGGCATCGCCGTCATCGAGAGCACCCGCTTCGCCCAGGATCTCGAATGGGACAGCCTGACCGTGCTCGATTTCGTGGCCAACATAGAGGATGAGTTCGACGTCATTATCTCGATGAACATGCAGGCCGAAATCGAGACGGTCGGTCAGCTGGTCGACGCGCTCGAGAAGCTGAAGGCGTGACGGACCTCTTCTCGAAATTCGATCCGCTGATCCAGCAGCGCGAGGCGCTCCTCAGCACCGGCGTCACCGACCCGTTCAGTCTCGTCATGGATCGAGTGGAAAGCCCGACCGTGGCGATCTGCAACGGCAAGCGGACGATCCTGCTCGGCACTTACAATTACATGGGCATGACCTTCGACCCTGATGTCATCGCGTCGGGCAAGCAGGCGCTGGATGAGTTCGGCTCGGGCACCACCGGAAGCCGAGTCCTCAATGGCACCTACGGCGGCCACAAGGCTTGCGAGGAGGCGCTGAAGGACTTCTACGCCATGGATCATGCCATGGTCTTCTCGACCGGCTATCAGGCGAACCTCGGGATCATCTCAACCATTGCCGGCAAGGAGGACTATATCGTCCTCGACATCGACAGCCACGCGTCGATCTACGACGGTTGCGCGATGGGCAATGCGCAGATTGTGCCCTTTCGCCACAATGACATCGACGCGATGGAGAAACGGCTCAAACGGATTCCCGAAGGCGCAGGAAAGCTGGTCGTCCTCGAAGGCGTTTATTCCATGATGGGCGACGTCGCGCCCCTCGAACGGATGGTGAAGGTCGCCAAGGACAATGGCGCAATGGTGCTAGTCGATGAGGCGCATTCGATGGGCTTCATCGGCGAACATGGCCGCGGTGTCGCCGAGGCGCAGGGCGTGATCGACGACGTCGATTTCATCATCGGCACCTTCTCCAAGTCGGTTGGGACGGTGGGCGGATTCTGCGTCTCCAACCATCCGAAGTTCGAGATCTTGAGGCTGGTTTGCCGTCCCTACGTTTTCACCGCTTCGCTGCCGCCAAGCGTAGTCGCCACGGCCGCGACATCGATCCGGAAGCTGATGGACAGCAAAGCTAAGCGGGATCATCTTTGGGAAAATTCGAAGCGCCTGCACGCGGGCCTTCGCCAGCTCGGTTTCACTCTCGGCACAGACGATCCTCAGTCGGCGATCATCGCGGTCATCATGCCCGATCTCGAAAAGGGCGCAGCGATGTGGGAGGCCCTTCTGCACGAGGGGTTATACGTCAATCTCGCCCGTCCACCGGCAACCCCGGCCGGTATGACCTTGCTGCGCTGCTCGCTCTGCGCTCTTCACACCGATGAGCAGGTCGGCGAAATCCTCGGCATGTTCGCTGCGGCGGGCCGTGCAACAGGTTGCATAAGCTGAGGAATCGGCGCGAAACTGCCGCTTCTTGCGACTTTCGCCAAAAGGTTAACACGACTACATTGCGCTCATGATGGACGATGGGGAGGCCGTCCGGTTCGATTGGCGACGCGGCGGTGCCGCGGCGGCCGGCTTGCTCGCGGCCCTCGTCCTCGTGGTCATGGTGTTCGCGGTCAAGTTCGCCAACGACGCTCGCGAACGCGCGCTCGCCGACGAGCGCCACGCCAATCAGGTCGCCCTGGTCGTCCGCAACGTCAGCGCCAATGTTTCGAGGGCGCAATCCGCCCTCGCCCGATTCACGCTGGACGAGGATGTCTCCACGAGTGGCAACCTCTACGCGAGCGACTGGCAGCTTGCCGGGTTCCAGATCGATCAGCTCGCAGCCCTGGAGAAAGGCAATCTCAGTCAGCAGCAACGGGTCGCGGCAGTCCGGCAGCTTTATAACAAGCTGGGTGGCGAGCTTGCCCTCGCTGCGAGGGCGGCGCTCGCAAAGCAGGGCGACACGGGAATCTCCTACTTCTACGCGTCAGCCAAGAACGGGACCGGCAAGCTTCTCGATGACAAGCTTGAAGAGATCATCCGGTCGGAACGCCAGTCGCGCGCCGGAAGCATCGAGCAGAGCCTGTCCTTCTCCGATCAGGCGGACCAGCTTACCACTTATCTCAGCCTCCTCGGCGTGCTCGTCGGCGTCGGCGCCATCTTCCTCGGCGTCATTGCGGTCCAGGCGCTTCGTCAGAACGCGCAGGCTCTCCGCCAGGCCGCAAGTGAGGCGGAGCGGTCCGAGCAGCTCGAGCAGGCGGTGCGCGAGCGCACTCAGGAATTGTGGGAGGCAAACCAGGCGCTGAAGCAGGAAGCCGCCGAGCGCGAGGCGGCCGAGGCTCAGCTAAGGCAGGTTCAGAAAATGGAGGCGGTGGGACAGCTCACCGGCGGTATCGCGCACGACTTCAACAACATGTTGGCTGTGGTCGTCGGCGGAATCGATCTCGCCCTCAGGCGATTGAATGGCCCACGTCGCGAGGTGATGATGCACCTCAACAATGCAATGGAGGGCGCCACTCGCGCCGCTGCGCTCACCCGAAGATTGCTATCCTTCGCGCGTTCGGAACCGCTTCTTCCGGAGCGGGTCGACTCCTCGGAGCTCATTCGCGGAATGCTGGACCTGCTCGACCGGACGCTCGGCGAGCGCATCCGCATCGAGGTTGACACCTCACCCGATGCTTGGCCGGCCTATGTCGACCCGCACCAGCTCGAAAATGCGATCGTGAACCTCGCCGTCAATGCGCGCGATGCGATGGCTGGCGAAGGTCATATGCGGATCGCCGCCGACAACATCACCCTGGTCGCGAACCAGGTCGGCGATGTCCGGGCTGGGGACTATGTTCGGATCAGCGTTACCGACACAGGCTGCGGCATGCCGCCGGAAGTGGTGGAGCGTGCGTTCGAACCTTTCTTCACCACCAAGCCCGTCGGCAAGGGCACGGGGCTCGGCCTCAGCCAGATTTTTGGCTTTGCCCACGAGTCCGGCGGAGAGGTTGGAATCGAGAGCAAGGTCGGCAAAGGAACGACCGTTTCGATCTATCTGCCACGCACCGAGGCGGCTGCACCGGTGCGCCTGCACCCGGCGGCGCAGCGGATCGAGAATTCGGACCTCCACGTGCCCGGAGCCCGCATCCTCCTGGTCGAGGACGATCCCCGGGTGCGGGTCGCGACGGTTGGAGCGCTGGAGGACCTTGACTACGAGCCGGTGGCCTGCGGCAGCGGCCCGGAAGCGATCGAGATCTTCAATGCGCGGGTCTTTGACCTCGTCATCACCGATGTCATCATGCCGGAGATGACCGGGCCGGAACTGATCCGCTTCCTTAAGGAAAACAGCACCCGCGATTTCGCCGTACTGTTCGTCACCGGCTACGTCGGCGAGGGCGAAAGCGACGATCTCAGAAGCTACGAGTTGCTCCGCAAGCCGTTCACTGTCGGCGCGCTCGCCAGCGCCGTGGCTGCAGCCTTGGCAAGGCACGATCCGCCCAGGGCCGCAGCGGCGAAGGGCTAGTTACCGGAGCTTCCCGCTGCTCGCCTGTTCCACCAGCTGCTGGAGGCTCTCGAGCTTCCCGCTCGCGAGGATCACGACCAGTGGCTGGTCAGGAATGAATTGACCTTTGCCGAGTTCGGCTCGCGCTGCGTCGATGGTGCCGTTACAACCGTTGATTGCCAGCACCCTGGGCCGCACTCGGGCGATCGATTTCATCGCCTCTCCGACCTGGCATGCGTCCTCCACCTCATAGTGGAATACGTCCGGATGGTCGGCGCAGAAAGCGCGGATTTTCGGCAACTGGGCAAGGCTAACCTGCGAATTGGGGTTTGACAGCAAAGCCACACGGGTGCGCGCCTTTCGCTCCGCATTCGTCGAGGGCAGCACTTTGGACATGAATTGACGCACCGTTACGCTATAGGGGCGCGGAATCTCGGTCGCCTTTGCGGCCAAATCATGGTGCTGGGACGACCGAATTTGCCACAGCTCGGGCTCATCGACCGCTATCTCGCGCGCTCGATCGCGGTGCCGTTATTCGGCTCGCTGGTGCTCGCCGCCATGCTTCTCGTACTCGATAAGATGCTTCGGCTGTTCCAGTACGTTGTCGACGCCGGGGGACCGGTCAGCGTCGTCTGGAAGATGCTTGCCAACCTGCTCCCTGAATATCTTTCGCTCGGGATCCCGATCGGGCTGATGCTCGGAATTCTGCTCGCATTTCGGAAGCTGGCCTTGTCGTCGGAGCTCGACGCCTTGCGAGGTATTGGCGCAGGCTACGGGCGGCTGCTGCGCGTCGCCTACATGTACACGATCCCGTTGATGATCCTGAACCTCTTCATCGTCGGCTATCTTCAGCCGTACACACGCTACCGTTACGAAGGATTGCAGTTCGACCTGAGCTCGGGTGCGCTCGGCGCAGCGATCAAGGTCGGCGAGTTCAACCACCTCGGCAAGAAGCTCACGCTGCGCATCGACGAGAGTGAGAACAAGGGTACCCGGCTGCACGGCATTTTCGTCCAGAGCGATGACGCGAAGGGCATGTCGGTCGCAGCGACTGCCGAGCAGGGCCGCTTTCTGTCCACCGACGATCCCAATGTCATCCTGTTCCGCCTGACCAAGGGGCGATTGATCCAGGACAGCCCGAAGTTCACCACTCCCCGGACGCTAGCGTTCGACAGCTATGACTTGCCCGTCAGCCTGCCGGCAATCGACCAGTTCCGCGGCCGCGGCGGGACCGAATGGGAAGAGTTCTACCTGCATGAGCTTTGGCGCATGGGATATGGCGGCGAAGGCGCTACTCACTTGAAGCGCATGGGAGCCGAAGCGCGATTCAACTCGCGCATGGTCGAAATCGTGATGATGCTGATGCTACCGCTGCTCGCCATCGCGCTCGCGGTCCCGCCCAAGCGCAGCACCTCAGGCCTCGGCATCTTCGTCGCGATCCTGATCGTCGTCGCCTATCACAAGGTGAATCAATACGCCGAGCAGACAGCCGCCGCGGGAAGGCTCAATCCAACGCTTGGACTGTGGTTGCCTCTGATCCTGCTAGCAAGCCTGATTTACTGGATGTACCATGTGCTTGCGCATCACCCCGGTGGCCAGCCGATAGGTGCCCTCGAACGCTTCTTCTCGATCATCGCCAAGCGTGTCCGGCAGCTGATGACCCGATCGAGCGCGCGGCCGGAAGCGGCATGATCAACTTCGGTTTTTTCCCTTCCCGCCACCTCGCCTGGTACATGGTCCGGCTGTTCGTGACGCGCAGTCTTGCAGTGCTGCTAGCGCTCATCCTGATCCTGATGACGCTCGATTTGCTGGGCGAGGCGGGTCACATCCTTGCCGTCCACGGCAATACCGATGCCGACCTGTGGCGCTACGTCGGTTTGCGATTGCCGATCCTGGTTTCTCGCTTCCTGCCGTTCTCGGTACTGCTCGGGACCTTGATCGCTTTCGTCGGGCTCAATCAGAGCAGTGAGGTCGTGGCGATGAAGGCAGCGGGCCTGTCCGCCCATCAGATCCTCGCGCCGTTGATCGTTGCCAGCATCGGGATCGCCGCCGCCCTGTTCGCCTTCAATGAAGGCGTGGTGGTCAACTCCACACGCGTGGTCAGCGCCTGGAGCGACAATGGCTACAAGCCGGTTCCCCGTGCGAGCGGAATCATTGGCAATGTTTGGGTTTTGAACGGCGATGACTTGGTCCGCGCGGCGATTGTCGGGGGCCACCCCTTTGCCGCCCAGGGCGTCACGATTTATGACCGCGAGGGAGGACTGCTCAGCCGCGTGATCCACGCCGACCGCGCGATGCCAAATCCTGGGGGCAGGGACTGGCAGCTGCAAAACGTTCGCGTGTACGATGCAGACATGAACGTCGTTCGTCGTGTGCCGGCGATGAACGCCATGGCAGGCGTCACCCCCAACCAGCTGACCCTCGCAAAGGTCGATCCGACTGAGCTTGATTACTGGACTCTCCGGCAGCGCCTTCGCGAACTCGAGGCAGCAGGCCGTCCGGTCGACGAAGTTCGAGCCGGCCTGGCCCACAAGATCTCGTCACCCTTGTCCACCCTGCTGATGCCGCTGCTCGCCGCTCTCGCCGCCTTCGGCCTGGCCCGCTCGGGCCAGGTGCTGGTGAGAGCTGCAATGGGGATGGCGCTCGGCTTCGCCTATTTCGTTGCCGACAATTTCAGCCTGGCGATGGGCAATGCCGGCACCTATCCGCCGGTGATAGCGGCCTGGGCGCCGTTCTTCCTGTTCCTCCTCATTGGCGAGACAGTGCTCATCCGCACGGAGGAGTGAACAGCAGTAAGCCGTTCATTTACCGCGGATTCTCTTTCCGTCCGTCACCAGACAATAAAGCTTGCAACTGATCCCGTTTAGCGTTGGACTTCGATCGAGGAGTTTCCGGGGAGGGCTTGGTGTACCCGAGCGTGCATTTTCTCAATCGTCAGGCGGTGCGCGAGAAGCTTGCCGCGAGCCGCGCACTGACCGAGGCGGCACGTGCGCGGCACCTCGCGCTCGCTGAGGATTACAGCAAGCGCGCCGAGGAACTCAGGGCAGCGGGTTAAGCCTGCTCAGTGGGCGAGCTCGGGCTCGTCCGCATGGAGCAATTCTTCAAACAGCGACCGATAGCCCAGCATCGCCGAGCGCATATCCTCGGTGTCCGCCTGCCCGTGCGAATGACGGAGCGCGATTTCATGGGCGGCGCGATAGTTCTGCACTACCGCGGGGTGCTCGACCGAGATGTCGGCCGCGCGCTGCTCGAAATCGTCGACCGGGTAGCCGCGCGCCTTCATCACGTCGGCGACCAGCGCATCGGCGAGTGCGATCGATCTTTCGGGATCGTCGACGAAGCGCGCCTGAACCTGCTGCCAGTCGTCAGCGAAGGCCCGGCGTTGCTCGGGCGGAAGCGGATGAATGTCCAGCTGCTTCACCCTCTTCTCGCGGGCCAGTAATGCAGCCTCTGCCTGTGAGCGACTTCCACCAGCTTCCTGGACCTGATGTTCATATTCGGCACCGAATTGATGCTTGAGGCGCTCGCCGCGGCGGCGGCGGCTGATCAGCAGCGCTGCCCCCAGGACGACGATCGCGACGATTACGATGATGGCAATGGCAGTCGTGTTCATTCCGGCCTCCTGAGGCGCGAGAGATGACTGCCGTTGCAAACGTTCATGCCCGGCTGCCGATCCATGGAATCGGCTTGCCCGGCGGCTGATTGCCAGACCTGATCGGCGAGCGCGGTCATGCCCGCAATGTCAGTTGGCTAGATTGGCCGCAGCTAATAACCGCAGCGGAAGGACGTCTTCAAATCATGTGCACAAGCGCGCCGGTCACTGAGACCGACGCGCTCATGCCTGTTAAGCGACTTTGCTTAGCCGCGTTCGCCGGCGCGGCGCGGAGGCGGCGGCGGCGGTGGTGGCGGCGGCGGAGTCGGGCAGACCGAGCCGGCCGGGAGCGTCGAGCCATCCGGGCAAGTAACTGGCGGCGGAGGCGGCGGTGGTGGCGGCGGCGGACACGGCGTCGTCACCGGAATCGAGGTGCCGTCGGCGCAGGTCTGCATCGCCGGCGGTGGCGGTGGCCTGTGCGCGCAGGCTGCTAGCCCGACTGTCGCTGCTGCAAGAAAGAGCACTAGCCTCATGTCCGTCTCCTTAGTTTTTGGCGGATTTCCGCTAGGCTAACGAAAACGCTCCCGCAACGTTCCAACAGCGTTGCACGCCCAAGTCGCGGTGAGGCGTTGTCCGGAAACGGCGAGCGCGGCTATAGGCCGCTACACCGCTCCTAGCTCAACCGGATAGAGCGTCGGGCTTCGAACCCGAAGGTTGGGGGTTCGAGTCCCTCGGAGCGGGCCATCGACGGGGCTACGCCTCTTCCCAGCCGGTCAGTCCGTGCTTTCGCATTGGCGCACCGCAGCGCCGGCAATAACTGCGCCAGCGCCGCTCTTCGCGATCGATGTAGGCGCGGCGGCGCGAGCGATGGTGGCCGATGAACCGGCACAGGAAACGCGGCATGATGTTCATGGCAGCAGTCGTCATGTGGCCCGGAACGACTGAATACGGCCTGACGATCCAACAGCGGGCAAACCTGTCCCGGATTTAATCCTGAACGAAAAAGGGCCGCCCAAATGAGCGGCCCTTTCGGTTTCCTTGAAGCTGGCGCTTAGCCGAGCATCTCCTGCTCGAGCTTCTTCGCCATTTCCTCGATGTTCTCGGGCGGCCAGCCGGGGATATCCATCCCGAGCCGCAGCCCCATCGAGGCCAGCACTTCCTTGATCTCGTTGAGGCTCTTGCGGCCGAAGTTCGGCGTACGGAGCATCTCGGCTTCGGTCTTCTGAACGAGGTCGCCGATATAGATGATATTGTCGTTCTTCAGGCAGTTCGCGCTGCGCACCGAAAGCTCCAGTTCGTCGACCTTCTTGAGGAGGTAACGGTTGAGCTGGTTGGTGTCGGTCGGCGCCTCGGCGGCCATCGGAACGGCCTGGCCGATCATCGGCGAGGACGGCATGCGGACCTGGCTCTCGTCGAAGTGGACGAACAGCTGAAGTTGGTCCTGCAGGATGCGCGCCGAGTAAGCGAGCGCGTCCTCCGGCGTCACCGTTCCATCGGTCTCGATCGTCAGCGTGAGCTTGTCGTAGTCGAGCTCCTGTCCGACGCGGGTGTTTTCCACCTTGTAGGCGACCTGGCGCACTGGGCTGTAGAGCGCGTCGACCGGAATGAGGCCGATTGGAGCATCGGCCGGGCGGTTGGCCGCGGCGGGCTGGTAGCCCTTGCCGATGTCGGCGGTCAGCTC
>DASUZY010000065.1:0-6225 GCA_036376635.1 Sphingomicrobium sp. | reverse complement strand
CGGTCGGGCCGCGGCTGCGGAAGGAAAATGCCTTGGCTGAGACCAAGAGCGAGGTTCGCGCGCATCTTGTGGAGGCCCTGGAGCGCAGCCGCGCGGGGCTGCGACACTTCGCCCGCGTTCCGGGTCGAGGCAAGGTTGCCGAGGCTGAGGCCCGCATAATTGTGGCTCGGCCCGACGATTCCGTCGAAATTGATCTCCTCGAGCGGCATTAGCGGGGGACCGCCAGCACCTCGGCGCCGTATTCAACCGACAGCATCTTCCGTGCGGCAGAGTCGATCGCCGCACCGTCGTCGTCCACTTCCACGGTCGCATAGCAGGCGACGAAATCGTGACGCCGACCGTGGGCAACGAGCATGCCAACTCCGTCCACGGGCTCACGATCCAAGACCTTCAGCGTTCGGGCTTCGCTGATCGTTCGGATCGCATCCGTTCGCGCGGTGACCGTCGGACCGCCGTCGAAGATATCCACGTACGAGTCCCAGACGAAGCCTTCGTTTTCCAGCATTTTAAGCGCGGCCCTGCCGGTCGGATGCGGCTGGCCGATGACCGAGCGCGCGCTTTCGGGAAGCATCGATACGTAGATTGGAGATTTGGGAAACAGGTCGGCGATGAACTTGGTGCCGTGAATGGCATTGAACTCGTCCGCTTCCGGAAAGGTCATGTCGAAGAATCGACCGCCGATCGCATCCCAGAACGGCGAGTGTCCGCCTTCGTCCATGACGCCGCGCAGCTCGGCGAGCACCGTGTCGCCGAACCTCGCCCGGTGCGCGGCGATGAACAGATATCGCGATTTCGCGAGCAACAGTCCGAGCCCTCCGGCGCGCTCCTGCGGATGAAGGAAGAGCCCACCCACCTCGCTCGATCCTTCAAGATCGGTGGTGAGGTTGAGGAGCTGGTTACGGAAGGTCTTGCCGAGTTCGCCGCTCTTTTGGGTCAGCGTCGAGATCAGATAGCTGTAGAAGGAATGCTCGGTGCCCACCGCGCCAAAGACCTGGCAGGTGCCACGGATCTGCCGCGTCTCGCAATTTTCGAGCATGAACACATAAAGGTCGTCACCCGGCGTGTCGCCTTCGCGAGCGAAGCCCTTGGCGCTCAAGCTGAGCTTGGCCTCCAGGGTCGATTTCTCTGCCGGCAGATTGGTGAATCCGCCTCCGGTGAGCTTGGCGAGATTGTAAAAGGCGCGGAGGTCGCTTTCCCTCGCCGCGCGGATCCGAAAGCTCATGCCACCCCCGCGAGGCGAAGTACGGCGAGGGCACTAAGCGCAGCGCGCTCGGCGAGAGATTCGACGATCAGATATTCCTCCGAGCTATGAATTTTTCCGCCGCGCACGCCCATCGTATCGACAACGGGCACCCCGCAGGCGGCGATGTTGTTCCCGTCGCAGACTCCGCCTGACGGCTGCCAGGCGATGGGTTGGCCGAGGTCGGCTCCGGCTTGCTTGACGAGGCTGAAGAGTGCTTCCGCTTGCGGGGTGAGCGGTTTTGGCGGGCGAGCGAAGCCACCGTTCAGTTCGATCTGGACGTCGCGTTCGGCGGACACTGCCGCGACGGCTTCATCGATCGCTCGTTTCACCTCCGCTTCGATCTCGGGCGTACGCGGACGCAGGTTCACTCGAAGGATGGCGAGATCGGGAACGACATTGGTGGGGCTTCCGCCGTCGATCCGCGAGGGGTTCACGGTCAGGCCGTCGCGTTTGAGTGCGTCGAGGCGGAGTGCAAGATCGGCAGCGGCGAGAAGCGCGTTCCGGCCATCTTCCGGATTGCGACCCGCATGGGCCGAGCGGCCGCGCACCACCATTGCGAAATTCCCGCTGCCCGGCCTCGCGCTCGCGAGCGTGCCGTCCGGCAGCGCAGCCGGCTCGTAGGTGAGCGCCGCCCGTTTGCCCCTCGCAGCCTGCGCCAGCAGCGCAGCAGAGGCGAGCGAGCCCACTTCCTCGTCGCTGTTGATCACCACTTCATAGCCGATCCGATCGGCACCGGGGCTGGTCTCCACCGCCTTCAGGGCAGCGAGCATGACTGCGAGACCGCCCTTCATGTCGGCGACTCCAGGGCCGTTCAGAACGCCCTCTTCGAGCCACCGCGTCTCCTGGAATGGATGATCTGGCGCAAACACCGTGTCCATGTGACCGGTGAAAAGGAGCTGCACGGGGGCGGTCGGGCGCACGCTTAGATGCAGGTGCCGGCCATGCTCAATGTTCAACGTGCGACCCGCGCCGTCGACGGCTTCGACCCGCGCAGGATTCTCCATGCGCAGCAGCCCTGGCAGCGCGGCGAACGCATCGACAAGCACGTCGGCCATCCGCTCCAGGCCGCCGAGGTTCCGCGAGCCGCTGTTGATTGCGGACCAGCCGAGTACCTGATCGAGCATCGGCTCTGCCCCCGCGCGTTCCACGACCGCGCGCTCGACCGACGATAATTGCGACATGGTAACGGCTCTAGCCGGGCCGAATGTCCGGCGCCACCCCGCTAGGTGTTCACAATGACGGGCTCGCAGCCAAGCAGTTCGGCAAGGCGCAGGAAGCGCCGTTCCACCTGGTCGCCGACCAGCGCCTCTTCGCCGCGCCGCACCCCGAGCTGGAGGGTGCCATCGACGGCCTTCAGGCTCGTGCGCTTGAGCACCGATCCGACGCCCCCCGACAATCGCTGGCCGAGGCGCATCGCTGCGCCCCACTTGTGCGCCCGAACGAGCTGTCCCTCCTTGCATAATGCGGTCAGGCGATCGTCCGGCAGCCGATCGCGCCCGAAGCTGGCCGAGAGGGCCTGAGCGATGATGACTCGACCCGCGGGGTTGATTGCGACCCAGTTGCCGTGAAGCGCCATTTCAATTCCGCGGTCGGCGCGGAATCCGGGGTTCGCCTGCCATGCCACGTCGGCAAGCAGGCACGAGGCTTGCCGCAGCCGGCGCATTGCCGGTTCATCGTCGAAAACCGGTGCGATCCAGGCGTCGAGCAGGTCGCCATGCTGGCCGAAACGATGCTCGCCGCCGCCCGCCTCGCGCGCCTCCTCGATCAGAGGATCGAAGCGACGGACCGCGGGCTTTAGTCTCGAATAAAGCAAACCCTCGCGGATGCCGTAGGTCGACACGATCAGCTTCGACGGCTCAAGCTCCTGAACGAGCAGATCCAGGATCATCGCCGCTACCGGCGAGGTGGCCAGACGCGGAGATTCGGCAGCTGCGCTCAGGCGCGGGTCGAGCACCCGGACGAGCTTTCGCAGTTCCTTAGCGCGACCCGGCTTCATCCGGTACTGATGAGTGATCGGCAGCGGAAAGTTCGTCGCCAACATGTCGATCCGGGCAAGCGTGCGCCACGAGCCTCCCACCATGTAGAAGGGCCGCCCTTTCGACCGCTCCCTGAGCGGCGATTGTTTCAGCGCCGCCTTCAAAATCTTGTGCGCCTCGCGTTCGGCGCTGCCGTTTGCACCCATGCGGAGTACGCCAAGAGGCATCGAAATCCCGGCACCCGTCCCGCCGTCGGCGACGTCGACCAGTTCAAGGCTTCCGCCGCCGAGATCGCCGACGATCCCATCGGCTGCGGGAATGCCCGATATCACGCCTTCTCCGGCGAAGCGCGCCTCCTCTTCGGCACTCAGCACCTCGCAGGGAAGGCCGATCCGTTCGACCTCCCGGACGAACTTCGCGCCGTCGGCAGCGTCGCGCACCGCGGCAGTCGCAACCACCTGCGAGCGCTTCACTTTCATGTGGTTGAGCAGGAGCTTGAAGCGGCGGAGGGCAGCGAGTGTCTTGGCGCTCGCTTCTTCAGGGAGAACCCCTTTACGGTCGAGCCCGGAACCAAGTCCCGCCAGGATTTTCTCGTTGAAGATCGGGGTCGGAATACGCTCGGGTCCGGCATAAACCACCAGGCGGACCGAGTTCGACCCGATGTCGATGATCGCCGAAGGTTCGCCCTGCGCCAGCTTTTATCGCCCGCGGTGAAACCGCAGCTTGGGGACTTTTCGGCCCTTCTTCAGCGCCTGACCGCGCCCAGAAAGGCTGGGGTTCGACATGAAATATTCGTGCAGGTTGAACTCGTGCCCGGCGCTTGGATGCAGGCGGGTGTAGGTGCCGTCGGGGTTCAGCCTCCAGCTCTGCTCATTGTCGATTAGGTTCGCGACCATCACCTGGTCGAGTAGCTGTGCATGCACTGTCGGGTTCTCGATCGGGAGCATGTACTCGATCCGCCGGTCGAAGTTCCGCGGCATCCAGTCCGCCGAGCTGATGTACACTCGCGCCGACGGGTGCGGCAGCTCGTGTCCATTGGCGAAGCACCAGAGGCGGCCGTGTTCGAGGAACCGGCCAACGATCGACTTCACATAGATGTTGTCGCTCATGCCCGGAACGGCGGGACGAAGGCAGCAGATGCCCCGGATGACGAGGTCGATCTGCACCCCGGCCGCGCTTGCTTCGTAGAGCTTGTCGATGATCGGCGGATCGACCAGCGCGTTCATCTTCGCCCATATAGCCGCCGGCTTGCCGGCCTTGGCGTTGGCGATCTCTGCATCGATCAGGCGCATGAGCTCGGCCCTTAGCTGCGCGGGCGAGATGACCAGCTGCTTCAGGTTCTTCGGTTCCAGGTAGCCGGTGATGTAGTTGAACAGTTTGGCCGCATCCCGGCCGATCTTGGCATCGGCGGTGAAGTAGCTGAGGTCGGTGTAAATCCGCGCTGAAACCGGATGATAATTGCCGGTGCCGAAGTGGCAGTAAGTGCGGAAACTCTTCTCCTCCCGCCTGACGACCATCGACACTTTGGCGTGGGTCTTCCACTCGATGAAGCCATAGACCACCTGCACGCCGGCGCGTTCCAGCGCATTGGCCCACATGAGGTTCTGTTCCTCGTCGAACCGGGCCTTCAACTCGATCACCGCCGTCACCGACTTGCCGGCCTCCGCCGCGTCGATCAGCGCGCGGATGATCGCCGACTGCTTCCCGGCGCGATAGAGGGTCTGCTTGATGGCGATGACGTCGGGATCGGCGGCGGCCTGCTGGATGAACTCCACCACCACCTCGAAGCTCTCGTAGGGGTGATGAACCAGGATGTCCTTTTCCTTGATCGCCGCGAAGCAGTCGCCGCCATGTTCGCGGATGCGCTCGGGAAAACGCGGATTGAACGGGGTGAACTTGAGGTCCGGCCGGTCTTCCTCGACCAGCTGCGAAAGGTCGGTCATTCCAAGGAAGCCACGAGTCTCGGACGTGATCGCGTTGCCGGCGTCGAGGCTCTCCTTGACGTCGTTGACGAGGCTTTCCGGCATGCCGGGCTCGAGCTCCAGGCGGACGACCTTGCCGCGACGCCGCCGCTTGATGGCGGTTCTGAAATAGAGCGCGAGGTCTTCGGCCTCCTCTTCGACCTCGATGTCGCTGTCGCGGATGATCCGGAATGCGCCGCCGCGCAGCACTTCATACTTCGGAAAGAGATAGTCCGTCTTTCGACGGATCAGGGTTTCGAGCGCGATGAACCGTCCGCTCTCACCCGGCAGGCGGACGAACCGCGGCAATGTGGCGGGCGCCATGATCAGCTCGCGGACATGGTTCTTCCCCTTCTTGAGCTCGAAGATGAGGCTCAGGCCCTTGTTCGGGATGAAGGGAAAGGGATGGGCGGGATCGATCGCCTGCGGCGTCAGGATCGGGAAGATCTGTTCACGGAAATGCTGGTCGAGCCAGGCTTCGGATTCCTTGTCGAGGGGCTCGTCGGTGACGACATGCATGCCCGCGGCATCGAGCTGAGCCTGTAGCTCGGCCCAGACCTCATGCTGGCTGGTGACCAGTCGGTCGGCTTCGGCATTGATTGCGGTAAGCTGCTGGGCGACGGTCAAACCATCCGGCGAAATCTCCTCGACCCCAAGCGTCTGGTGCGCCTTGAGGCCCGCGACCCGCACCATGAAGAATTCGTCGAGGTTGTTGGCCGAGATCGACAGGAAGCGAACCCGCTCGAGCAGCGGGTGATTGGGGTTGCTGGCTTCTTCGAGCACCCGGCGGTTGAACGCCAGCCAGCTAAGCTCCCGGTTGAAGTAACGCGGTTCGGGCGGTGCGGACTCGGGCGCGACGGCAGGTTCGCTGGAGAGATCCGGAACGGTGTCCATCATATCGCGTTCGCGAGAAGAGATGCGGCTCTTGTGATCCAAAGCATGTCGCCAAACTGAAACAGAGGCTCATTACAAACTCGTGACGGAAAATGGTATGAGCCGGGCGCTCTAACGCCCATCGGGGGAAGCCAGTGTCCAAGGACAAGAA
>DASUZY010000064.1:0-4546 GCA_036376635.1 Sphingomicrobium sp. | reverse complement strand
CGGATACGATTACCACACCGCCGATTACCTGGCGGCTCGAAGGCTGATTTCTACAAGACTTAGACCAAGAATTTCAGAAGGAACGTAAAGCAATGCAAGCAGCTCCTGCAGCCAGCAACACCAACTTCGGCATTGGCAACGCCCTCCATGAGGGTGGCGTCATCAGCTGGAGCGTGTTCATCATCCTCGTTGGCATGTCGGTCTTCTCTTTCTACATCCTCTTCACGAAGCTGATGCAGCAGCAGAAGATCATCAGCCAGGGCCGGAAGGTCCGCGCGAGCTTCTGGAACTCGCCCAACCTTCGCGAAGCTTCGACCAAGCTCGAAGCGAAGAGCGCCTACCGCTCGATCGTCGACGACGCGCTCGTCGCGCAGGAGCAGCACGGCAAGCTGACCGATCCGGTCGACCAGCATGACTGGATGTCGAACAGCCTGGCGCGCAGCCAGGGCTCGATCGGCGCCCGTCTTGGCGAGGGCCTCGCGTTCCTCGCGACCGTCGGTTCGACCGCTCCCTTCATCGGTCTGTTCGGTACCGTCGTCGGCATCTACCGCGCGCTGATCAAGATCGGTTCGTCGGGCGACGCCTCGATCACGACGGTCGCCGGCCCGGTCGGTGAAGCGCTGATCATGACCGCTCTCGGTCTCGTCACCGCGGTTCCTGCCGTGCTCGCGTACAACTGGCTGATCCGCCGCAACAAGTCGATCATGGAGGATCTCGCGGCCTTCACGAACGACCTGCACGGCTTCCTGATGTCCGACGGTGCGGTGAAGCCGCGCTTCGGTGGCAGCACCGCCCCGGCGAAGACTGCGGCCCGAACGACCGCTCCGAACGAGCCGGTCCGGACTCCGACGACTGCCAAATAAGTCCAGCGCGGGCCTGGCCGGTCATCGGCCGGGCCCCGCTCGAGCGAATTAGAAGAGAGAAGCCAGCCTTATGGCAGGACAAGTAATCCAGGGCGACGAAGACACGGCGATGTCCGACATCAACGTCGTGCCGTTGACGGACGTGATGCTGGTGCTCCTGATCATCTTCCTGATCACCGTGCCAGTCGTCATTCAGACCATTCCGGTGAAGCTGCCGAAGGTCCGGTACGAGGTCACTCAGACCAAGCCGGAAAACGTTTCGCTGTCGGTCCGGAACGGACCCGGTGGAACCTGTGAGGTCTACTGGCAGCTGACCAAGGTGACGCAGGACGAACTGCTCCAGCGCGCCGTGAAGAAGCTGGAAGATCAGATCAAGGCCGTCGGCGGCGTTCAGAACATCAATGAAGACAACATGCCGGAAGCGCATATCCGGGGTGACATCAACACCCAGTATAAGTGCATCGGGGCGGCGATCATTACGATGCAGCAGGCGGGCTTCCAGCGCGTGGGCTTCATCTCCCAGCCGAACCCGACCGACAATCAGTAGAATTCAGTAAGCAGGATTTCGACCAATGGCGATGCAAACCACCGGCGATAATGCCGAAGGTGAACCGATGATGGAAATCAACACGACGCCGTTGATCGACGTCATGTTGGTTCTTCTGATCATGCTGATCATCACCATCCCGCCGCAGACCCATGCGGTGAAGCTGGACCTGCCGGTCAACCAGCCGAACCAGACCCCGCCGCCGATCAATCCGGTCAAGAACGTCCTGACGATCAATGCTCAGGACCAGGTGTTGTGGAACGGTTCGCCCGTGACCCTCCAGCAGCTTCGCTCCTATCTGGACGCGACCCAGCAGATGAATCCGATCCCGGAGCTTCACCTGCAGCCGGACGCCACTGCCCGGTACGAAATGGTCGATGAGGTGCTCGCCGTCACCAAGCGCGCGCACATCCAGAAGATGGGCTTCGTCGGCAACGAATATTACATGCACATCTTCTAGGGTTCCTACTCTCGAAGAAGTCTTAGGGCGGTCCTGCGGGGCCGCCCTTTTCTTTGGCTCCGGCAAGGCCGCTCCATGACTGACTGGCGCAAGGGCATTTGCCGTGCCATTGCTCCGCGCCATGAGCGACCAGCGCCATTTCGCCGTCGTCATCCTCGCCGCAGGGCAGGGGACACGCATGCGGTCCGGTCTGCACAAGGTGCTTCATCCGATCGCCGGGCGGCCATTGTTGCTCCACCTGCTGGACACGGTCGACGATCTTGGCGCCGACCGGACCGTCGTGGTGCTTGGCAAGGGCCGCGAACAGGTCGAGGCCGCAATTGCCGGACGAGGCGCTGAGGTCGCGGTGCAGTCGGAGCAAAAGGGAACGGGGCACGCCGTTCAGCAGGCGGCCGACGCACTCGCGGGCTACGAGGGCCCCGTCATAGTGCTGTACGGAGACACCCCCTTCGTCAGCGCCGAAACGCTGGGCCGGATGCTCGACCGGCTTGAGGCGCCGGATGCGCCGGGTGTCGTTGTTCTCGCGTCATCGCCCGCCGATCCGCTGAATTATGGCCGAGTGATCCTCGGCGAGGGCGACAAGATCGCGAAGATGGTCGAGTACAAAGACGCAAGCGAGGCCGAGCGCGCCGTACGGCTCTGCAATTCCGGCATGATGGCCGTTCGTGGGGCGGATCTCTTTCGCTGGCTGGACGAGGTCGGCAACGAGAATGCGGCCGGAGAATATTATCTTCCGGACGTCGTCGGCCTGGCTGTCGCGGAAGGCCGGTCTGCGGTCGCGATCGAGGGCGATCCCTATGAGACCGCCGGCGTCAACAGCCGCGCAGAGCTCGCGGATCTGGAACTCAGTTGGCAGAGCCGCCGGCGTGAACAGGCTCTGGTTGACGGGGCGACTCTGATCGATCCCCAGAGCGTATGGTTCTCGTTCGACACGAAGATCGGCCGCGATGTCATCATCGAACCCCACGTGGTGCTCGGACCCGGCGTCCAGGTCGCCGACGGGGCCGTGATCCACGCGTTCAGCCACATCGAGGGCGCCACGATCGGTCCAAACTCCACCATCGGCCCGTTTGCCCGTCTCAGGCCCGGAACGAAGCTGTCCGCGAATACGAAGGTCGGCAATTTCGTCGAACTGAAGAAGGCCGAGGTCGCGGAAGGCGCCAAGGTCAATCACCTGTCCTACGTCGGCGATGCGTCGGTGGGTGCGAAGGCCAATATCGGCGCCGGGACCATCACCTGCAATTACGACGGCTTTCGCAAGTACGGCACGGTGATCGGCGCTGGAGCCTTCATCGGCTCGAACACCGCGCTCGTTGCTCCAGTGACCGTCGGCGACGGCGCGATTGTCGGGGCAGGTTCCGTCATCACCCGCGACGTCGAGGCCGACAGCCTGGCCATCGAACGGAGCGAGCAAAAAGGCCTTGCGGGCTGGGCAAAACGTTTCCGGGAAAGGATGACCCGCAAAGCGGCCGAGTGATGCATCTTATATTCAGCCGCCAGTCTTGATGGGCCGCTTCCGGCCGCAGGCTCGGCGGCGTTTGTCGAAGGCAGAGATCGAATGTGCGGAATCGTCGGAATCGTCGGTCAATCGGATGTTGCGCAGCGCCTGTTCGATGGCCTGAAGCGCCTCGAGTATCGCGGCTATGACTCGGCTGGTATCTGCACGATCCACGACGGACAGCTCGATCGGCGGAGGGCAGAAGGGAAGCTGGACAATCTCGCACGTGTGCTGGCGGACGATCCGCTGCACGGCTGCACCGGGATCGCGCATACCCGCTGGGCGACACACGGCGCGCCGTCCGTCTTCAATGCGCATCCCCACATCGTCGGGCCGATTGCACTCGTTCACAACGGAATCATCGAGAACTTCAAACCGCTCCGCGATGAGCTGATCGCCGAAGGGCGCAAGTTCGAGAGCGAAACCGATACCGAAGTAGTCGGGCATCTCGTCGCCCGCGAGATCGGGGGCGGCGCGTCGCCGCAGGACGCGGTTGCTGCCGTGCTTCCGCGGCTGATCGGCGCATTCGCCATCGCTTTCCTGTTCCGGGATCATCCCGACCTGATCATCGGCGCCCGCATGGGAGCGCCGCTGACGGTGGGCTATGGCGAGGACGAGAATTACCTCGGTTCGGACGCGCTCGCGGTTGCCCCCTGGACCCAGCGAATCGCCTATCTGGACGAGGGCGACTGGGCCGTGGTTCGGCGCGAAACCATTCAGATTTTCGATCGTAACAACAAGCCAGTCGAGCGCGAGATCGTTGAATCGGCGGCGTCCTCAGCGCCGGTCGAGAAGGGCAACTACCGCCATTACATGCAGAAAGAGATTTTCGAGCAGCCGATCGTGGTTGCCCAGACGCTCCAGACCTACGTCCGCCCGTTCGAAGGCGAGGTCACGCTGCCGGCGGATGCGGACCTGCAGTTGGTCGAGCGGGTCACGATCGTCGCCTGCGGAACCTCCTTCTACGTCGCGATGATCGGCAAGTACTGGATAGAGCGTTTTGCCGGCATTCGTGTGGAAGTCGATGTCGCGAGCGAGTTCCGCTACCGCGACGCGGTCCTTCTGCCGAACACGCTCGGGATTGTCATTTCCCAGTCCGGCGAGACCGCCGACACGCTCGCGGCGCTCCGACACATGAAGGACAAGGGCGTCCGCACCGCGGGGATCATTAACGTCCC
>DASUZY010000063.1:0-4239 GCA_036376635.1 Sphingomicrobium sp. | reverse complement strand
ATTGTGAGACTAACGTGGCATGGTTGCCGGACGGCCGAAAGAAATCGGCACGGTCCTGGGGACATTGAGGCCGCAACTATCGACGTGGAGATTGGCCGGTTGTCCGTCGGTGAGGGGCATCCCGGTCGAGGCAATCGCCTGCCTAACCAATCCTGCGTGACCGAAGAGATAGGTGAAGCGGGAATCCAGAACAATCGCAGCAAGCCGAACCTGGGCGCGGTCTTCTGCTGATGGCGTGCCGAGCGACGGATCGAGTAATCGCAGCTTGGTCCATTCGTTCGAGATGATGGTGGAATCATCGGTTGCAAGCGCATCGATCAATTCGAAACGTTGCACGGCTCGTGCGCGCTTGTCGCCGATGACCAGCGCAAGCTTGTCCAACTGGTCTTGTGTAAAATCGGGAGATCGGACAGCGGGCATGGTCGCGTAGCCGATGGCGTCACTGCTTAGCGTCCGTCCGGCTGCGGCGGCGCGAGATATGTCGTCGACATGGCGGCGAACACAACTGGCGTGCCGAAGCCAGTAATTGGCTCGCTCGTTCGACGAACGGACGAAAAGCTGCGCGACCGCAACCAATTGTCGGCCCTCGCTATGATCGGCCTGCTGCTGGACCCATTTGGCCAATCCCTGCGCAACTAGCACGCCGGCGACGACGACCACGAATTCGAAGAGAAACAGCCGCGCGGTATTCTGGCCGCTGCCCTCGCTCCACCAGTGCCGAACTGTTCGGAACATCCCCTGTCGCCCCCGTCAAACGAGGATGACATATTTTGAATCTGGCACGCGCGGAAGCATTAAGGGCGGAGGTCCCGAATTGCGCGCCGTGAACGTCGGACGTCTGCCTTCCAGGCATTGCGGCAACGATCCCTTCTGTTACGCTCCCGTCACCGCTGGGGACGAGCTACATGCATTTCCACATGCCCAAACCGTTGCACGGTTGGCGCGAATTCGCGGGTGAGGTGGGTATCATCGTCATCGGAGTTCTCATCGCGCTCGGTGCCGAGCAGGTCGTCGAAACCCTGCACGGCAATGCCGAGGTCCGGGCATTCCGTAGCGCGGTTAATGAAGAACTCGCTTACGACCTAGGGTCTTACAAGCAGCGCCTGATGCTCGGACCATGCGTGCGGGCGAGGCTTGCGGAACTTGATCATGTTATAGCGAGTGATCGCGCCGGGAAACCGATCCGCATGCACGGTCTATCCAACTGGCCGGTGTCATTTTCGCTCCGGACGAGTGTTTGGAGCGGCCGAACTGGCGACGTCGAGTCTCGAATGCCGCTTCAGACCAGGCTTGCCTATGGCCAGATCTACGACGATCTCGCCAACTTCGAGGTGCACCGGGTTGACGAGCGCAACGGGTGGATGGAACTCGGCGAGTTCGACGATACGCAAGAGCTTGGCAGTACCGACCTTATGCGGCTTCGTGGCCTGGTTTCCAAGCTGCGTTGGATCGACGGCATCATACTCGCGAACTGGCCAGAGGAGGCGGAGCGAGGGCAAGCGCTCGGCATATTCCCGATGCGCGATCGACGCGATCCTGCGCTCGACCGGGCCGTCTGCTCTTCGTTTTTGAGCCCGACTGACTAGCGCGAGTGTGAGCACGCTAAATGGCCTCCTTCACACGGTTCTCCGGTGAGCACCGTACGCGCGACGTTCGACCGGTTCCCGCCGTTCGGCGGCCTAGCTCTCCAACAGGGTCGAAACCGGATCGATCAAGTTCAAGAAAAGGAGAAGCGCCAGAATTGCGATTATTGGCTTTCTCGTTTTCACCAGAATGCCCGCCGCGCATCCAGCAACGAAGAGCGAGAGCTCGATCCAATCAGCCCAGCTGAAGTAAGCAAAAGTCCTCCAGCCCATGAGCGCGTAGCGCGATCCATAGGCGAGGAGGTTCGCGAACAGCAGGCAGCCGAGTACCTTCCCTTTCTCGAGGAAGAAATGTTCATCCAGGTCGCGGCGCTGAACTGTGTCACTCGGCAGGACCAGGACCGTCGCGAAGTAGAGCAGGCTGCAAATGATCAGAGACGCGAATAATGCCGCCGAATTATCCGGCACGGCGTCGCGTGCGCGCCATGCGATCTCCCAGAAGATCGTCAGACTGGACATCATGACCAACGCCAGCAGCGCAGTTGGCCAGCCGAGGCGAACCTTCCCCCGCGCCTCTACAACCTTCGCAAGCCCGCTCAGGAGGTGCGCCAAGGCCAGCCCAAGAAGCAGGGAGTAGAGCGAGAATACATATTCGAAAACGCTCATCGATCCCCCAAACCAGATGAATGCGGCGCCCCACGTGCAGGCACAAGTCTCAGCTTTTCTTCGGCGTTGCAGAGATAGCAGGGTCTGTTACCTCAGCGTAACTGCTCCAGGAGCGCCGCATGCATTTTCATTTGCCGAAGCCGCTGCACGGCTGGCGCGAGTTCGCTGGAGAAGTCGGAATTATCGTCCTTGGCGTGTTGATCGCGCTCGGATTGGAGCAGGTCGCGTCGGCAGTGCACGATCGAGTGAGCGAGCGTCAGGCACGAGAGGCCATCCATGCCGAGATCAAGCTGAACCTCTCGTACATGAAGGCGCGTATGATGACTCAAGGCTGCATCGAGCGCAGGCTAGACGAAATCGCGTCGGTCCTCAGCAAGGCAGGCGATGGCCCGATGTCGCCTCAACCCAAGTGGATCGGACAACCTGCCATCTGGTTCAACTCGGACGAACGTTGGCAGGCCGCCACTGCAAGCGGCCGCGCGAGCCTATTCAACTCCGATGAGCAAAGTCGCCTTGGCGCCGTGTACGTTGCAACCAAGCAGTTTCTGAGCGCCGAGGAGCGAGAGCAGGACGCGTGGGCGCAGCTGAGGGGACTGGAGAGCTGGAGCGGACCGCTCGGTTCGGCCGGGAGGGTGCATTTCACCTCGGCCTTGCAGACCGCGCGATTGGAACTTTGGGAAACCAGCGTCGGCGCCAAGATCGCGTTTCAGCGAGCAAAGGCGCTAGGTCTAGGAGACTTCATGCCGAAGGCGATGCTCGAGGGCTATGCCTTGCCTCACGCCGTTTGCCTGCCGATCGACACGCCGCGCGATCGAGCGCTGCAGATTCTCAACGGCAACAGCGGAATTGGGGGACAGCCCAAATAGGTCTAAGCGGGCAGCAAGGGCAGCCTCGATCCATTTCGGCCGCTGTTAGCGTTTTTTCCGTCAATGGTGGGGGACCGGCCGCATGCATGTTCATCTACCGAAGCCGCTGCACGGCTGGCGCGAGTTCGCTGGAGAAGTCGGAATCATCGTCCTTGGCGTGTTGATCGCGCTCGGATTGGAGCAGGTTGTCGAGGCACAGCAGTGGCGGGATAAGGTGAATCGCGCCGTAGACTCAATGCGGATTGAGCTTGCCGACGACGACGGCCCGCAAGCCTATGCGCGCGAACTGATCGGCGAGTGCCTCGACAAACAAATCACGAGGATCCGCGACGGGTCGGACACGGCGCCCCCCGAACAACTGAGGAAATGGGCAGCTACTTACGATCCTCCATTTCGCACCTGGGACAGCGAAGCCTGGAAAATCGTGGTCGCATCCGATGTCGGGAGCCACATGGGTGCGGATCGGCTGATTGCCTGGTCGGCTCCCTATCGATTCCTTCCCCAGCTGACCGAGGAGGACCAACGCGAGGCGCGGCTCGTCATCCAGCTGCGCGCGGACCTCCCGGCCGCTGGAGATCCGTCTCCGGCTGACCGGAAGTCGCTTCGCGTCGATGCCGCACAGCTCCGGCTTGCAAACCGACGCTTCGTCAACACTTCGCAGCTGATGCTGACGCGAATGGAGGCGCTGCATGCGCAGGTGCCCCTGGCAATCCAGCGCGAGCTGACCGCCGAAGCGCGCGCCATGTACGGGTACTGCGTCGTCGTCCCCGATCTCAAAGGTAAGGCCAGCGCCGGGCTTCTGAGCGCCAATCTTCGAAGCCCGTCAGTGCAATAGGAGAGGGGGATGAATGGCCGCAGCACTTCCGTGGTCGATGGTTGTGGCGACCCGGCGAGCGGAAGCATGGCCAACGTTCCTTCGTGTTCACGAAGGCTCCGTCATGCTCGGCCGATCGTGGGGAACCGCCATGGACAGCTTTAGCTATTTCATCACCTTCTACAGCCTCATTCTCGGACTGGGTCTGACCGAACTGCTCGGCGGCTTCGCGCACATGGTCCGCGCAAAGGCGCTGAAGAAGCTGGAACCGCAGACGGCGCTGCTCGCCTTCTTCATCCTCGTCGACATC
>DASUZY010000062.1:0-2096 GCA_036376635.1 Sphingomicrobium sp. | reverse complement strand
GCGACGCGTTCCAGGCCGGCGTCTACGGTAAGACCGCATGGGGTCCAGTCTATCTCGCCGCCGCGTTCGCCTATACCGAGAACTGGTTCACCACCAATCGCCTCGCGCTCGGCGATCAGCTTACCGCAAAGTTCAATGGCGAAAGTTACGGCGGACGACTGGAAAGCGGCTATCGCTTTGTCGTTCCGTCCAACGTTGGCCAATTCGAGATCTCGCCCTACGGCGCGATCCAGGCCCAGTCGTTCCACACCCCGAACTACGCGAAACCGATCTGACCGGCGGCGGTCTCGGGCTGAATTTCAATGCCATGAACGCCACTGACACCCGCAGCGAATTGGGTGCTCGTTTTGCCGACATGACTGCAGTGAATGGCATGCCGCTGATCCTGCGCGCGCGTCTCGCCTGGGCGCACGACTGGGTCGACAATCCCGCGCTCAATGCGGTCTTCCAGGCGCTCCCGGGATCAAGCTTCGTCGTCAACGGCGCGCCGATCCCTTCCGACTCCGCGCTCGCTTCCGTCGGCGCCGAGCTGCACATGACGTCGCACTGGTCGGCGACCGCCAAGTTCGATGGCGAGTTCGCATCCAATTCGCAAATCTACGCCGGCACCGGAACGCTGCGCTACACGTGGTGAGCTTGTCGTCCGTTTTGCCCCGACGGGCAAATCACTTCGTTTTATCAGAAATCATGTCAAGTCTCTACACCAAAAATATTTTCCTTCCGTTTTCCAGAAATCAATGGTTCTGTATGGCTGTCCCGCCTCGATCAGAGCAACTATGCTCTGGCTAGACCGGCGATCGGCCGGCCTCAAGGCTGACGCTAGGCGCGCCACCGCCTGCGGCGGCTGACGGCCTTGACCCCGTCCGCTCGCCGGTCTGTCGGTTTGGCATGCGCTCGGTCGCGGACCGAGCGCGGTAGGCGCGCGCTCGATCAGTTCACTGCGGCGCGTAGCGGCTGTGATCCCATTTCTCGCGGCGTGCGAGCATGGTGTTGAGGATGACGATCAACTTGCGCATGCAGGCGATGAAGGCAAGCCTCGGCGGCTTGCCCCTGGCAATCAGGCGTTGATAGTAGGCCTTGAGGACCGGGTTGTGCTGGGTGGCTGCGCCGACACAGGGCGTGTAGATGGCGTTTCGCACCCAGCGGCGCCCGCCCTTGATATGACGCTCGCCACGCCGCTTGCCGCTGTCGTCGTCATAGGGAGCAGCGCCGATCAGGGCCGCGGCGACCGCGTCGCTGACCTGCCCGAGCTCGGACATCCCTGCGATGAGCGCCGCGGAAGTCGTTCGAGCGAGGCCCGGAACACTCTCGATGATCTCGGCACGCGCGGCAAACGCCGGTGTGGCCTTGACCTTGGCGGAGATGATGGTCTCAAGCTCGCCGATTTCCGCACCGATCCTCTTCAGCACACGTGCATAGGCTTTCCGGGCGGGCTTTGGTGCTGCATGCTCGTCCTGAGCCTGCAAGCGGGTCTTGAGATCGACCAGGGCCTTGCGCGCTTTCGTCAGTGCCGCGAGTTCCTCACGCGCAGCATCAGGAACCTGGCCCGGCGCCTGCCTGAACGTCTCCGCGAACCAGGCGATCATCTCCGCGTCGATCGGATCGTTCTTCGCCAAACGTCCGGCCGACAGAGCAAAGCTGCGGACCCGCTTGGGGTCGACAATCCACACCTCGATGCCCTCCTTGTGCAGCACGTCACGCCATTCGCGTTCATAGCCGCCACTTGCCTCCATCACCGCCTTGCCCACTGCGTATTTGCGAAGCCAAGTCACCAGCTTGCGATGACCCTGTGCGGTATTCGGGAACGTTTGCCGCAATCTGAAGCTGCGAATGCACGCATCCACCTTGTCCTTGGCCACATCGATGCCGACGACAACGCTCTGATTTTGTGCCATCATCCACTCCCTTCCTTGCTCGATCCGGGCTCAAAGGCCCATGCAACTGTTCGGGTTGAGGAAGACTACCGGAGCTGTCCCTCGCTCTGATCAACAGGCTCTGCGCCTTTGGGGCGTAACGGGCTCAGTTCCAGCGACGGGCGGTTGGTTAGAGCCGCCCGTTCGCGCATTCTGACACATCTCCTGGATACAAGGGGCGTA
>DASUZY010000061.1:0-3339 GCA_036376635.1 Sphingomicrobium sp. | reverse complement strand
TCGGTGCGGAGCAAGGTCCCGTCGAGGTCGAGCACCAGCGGATAGGCTCCGCTGAGCTCCGCTGCGGGAGCTTCGACAACCGCCTTAAACTCGTTGGTAAGTGCCGGTTTCACCGCTGCTTTCCTGACCCATTCCCCACGTTCAGCTGATGCACGTTCTTGGTAAATCGATTGTTAAAATCAGCGCGTTTCAGGAGTAGCTGGCGCCGGATGCTTCACCTTGAAGATGGTGAAGAACCTGCCGGAGCGGACTTCCGTCAGAGCGGCAGGATTGAAGTTCTTCGGCCTGCCGAAGTGATAATAGACGACGTAGTCGAACTTCTGTGGCCAGTGCAGCGCGAAGCCATAGGGCCGATAATGGCTTGCGGCCTGCTCGGTCATCGGGGTCGGATCGGCCAGTTTGTTGGCTTCGGAAGAATAGATGACGGCGCCGACGCCTGGCGAGATGGGAGCAAAAGCCGGCGTCGCCACGAGCGGCTGCATTCCGACGCCGGTGAAGTCGAGCGGATTGAATATATGCCGGTCGATCGTGGCGTAGCTGGTCACATGGATGTAGGCGGTGGGCCACGCGACGAGGCCGCTGTCGTTGACGTCGGTGAGTGGCAACACGCGCGCGGCTGCGGGCAAGACGTCGGTAGCTGATCGGAATTCGTCCACCTGCCGGGCGAACGGCTGCCAGATCGTCACCGCAGCCCAGAGCTGCGTACCGACGAGAACCGCCGATGCTGCCCCGACGATCGCTGTCGTCCTAGCCTCCAAGCGCAGGGGCTTCAGCGACATCAAGCCTAGATAGGCAAGCGCCACGAGCGTCCGCACATCCACATCGTAGCCTTGCTGGATCTGGTTGGGACCGAACACCACGAACAAGCCGACGACTGCCAGCGATAAGCTGAGTGCTGGGCTGATCTCGGCCAGCTTGTTGCGGACAGCGAGGTAAAGCGCCGCGATCAATCCAACGCCGCAAAGACGCATGCTGAAGGTCTTGGACATGATGAGCGGCGGAAAGGCGCGAAGCTTGTCGCCGTAGCCGATGCGAAGACCGTGTTCGCTCGTCGGCACGAACCCCATCATGGCGATCGGGGCGGCGAACATGGCTAGCGTCCTGACGCCGGCGCGGAAGATCCCGCTGACAGTCAGCTCCTCGCGCGTCAACATCAGGCCGAAGAACACCATCATCCCGAACACGAGCGCGAAGATGTGGCAGAAGAAGAGTGCGAGGCCGCCGATGTTGCAGACCAGCATCAGTGACTTGAGCGGCCGCTCCCCGCCGACCGCCCAAGCGACCATCAGGCACACGATCGCGATCCCGGCGAGATAGTTCATGTACCCCATCAGCGTGACGAGGTTGAATGCGATCGCCGGCACGAGGAACAGGAAGGCGTTCGGACGGCCAAACAGCTTCCGTTGGATCATCCAGCCGGAAAGATAGATCAAAGCCAAGGATCCAGCGGTGACCAGCCGGAGGAGCATCGAAGAGCCGACCAATCCGCAAAACGGCAGATTGACCGCATCGACTGCGAGGTTCGGAATAATTCCGATCCGGTACTGGTACATCGCGGCAAAGGCGGAGTCGCTTTGATGGCAGGCAATGAACAGTCGTGCCGCATGGTTCGCGAAATCGGTGATCGGAGGCTCGCTAAACCACAGGAATGGGATCAGACTGAGGCCGCACAACAAACAATAGGCAGCTGTCACCAATCTGCTGGGTAGGAAGATCTCACTTCTCGGATCCCCAATAGCAGGTACCTCGCTGGAAGCGGCCATCGCTGATGAACTCATGTGACCACTCTCCAAGCCACATTGCACCGGTGGCCGGCGACAGTCCTAAACGAGAGTGGTGAAGGACCTGTAAACCGTCTGCCGACCAGCATGATGAATCCGGTCTTCACGCAATTCGGAAGTATGTTGTTCGTTCTCTGATGCTCTTGGCTAACTGAGGGTAAGGAGAGTTCGACATGGACGTGACGCTCGAACGACCCGCCGACACCAACGCCCGGGTCATAATTTGTCGACGAGACGGCTCCGAAACGGCCGCGCGCCTGCGGTTGCTCGACTATGACAGCTGCGAGTTCGAAAGTGACGGCGATTTCGCAGTCGGCGAGCTCATCAGCATTCAGCTTTATCGAATGGGTTCCATCCGCGCGCGCGTGGCTTACCGGGCAGAGGGCATCGTCGAGGCAGAGTTCGACAAGAGCTGTCCGGTTTGATCGCATTCGTATTTCGTCAACCAATGTCCGGTAGCTGACGTGATCGGCGTGGCGGTGGTTGAATAGGGGGCACCGCTGATGAAATTGTTCAAGGCTAGTCCAACCCAGTCCGATGAAGATCGGGCGAGAGATCTGCGGCTGACCGCGATCGCCAGCCGTTACCGACCCGAGCCGTTGCGGGAGACTGCGTCACCTGCCGAACCCGCCGCGGCCGAGCGATGAGCAGGCCGGTCCCGCTGACGCGGCTTCGCGACATCTCCAAGCAGCGTTCCATCCGTCGGCCGCTTCTCGTGGTTGTGCCAAGAGAGTCCAATGACGACCGGTCCGATTTACCCGATAAGCTGATCGAATGGCCGATCTCCGGCTGATCGGGCTGTTTGCGGTGCTGGCGTTCGCAACGGGCGCTTGCGACCGTCAGCCGCGGACATCGACCGTTTCTGTCACCGTCAAGCTTCCACCCGCGAAACCTGTGCCGCCACGGCCGGCATTCTCGTTCGGGAACACGGGGGCGCCCTCCAAGGCAGCCGAATAGCTTTCCCGCTTGAGAGCGCCTTGGTTCGCGCTAATGTTAGCGCAAACATGGGCGGGGAGCGGGAGAATGGACAGGCGTGATTTTATCAAGGCCGGACTGACCGCGGGAGCTGGCATCGCCGCGGCGCCTCATGCGAGCCTTGCTGCGGCGGCGCCGATCGACCTCAATTTCCCGGCGGGATTCAAGTGGGGTTGCGCCACGGCGTCCTACCAGATCGAAGGAGCGGCGAACGAGGACGGCAGGGGCCCCACCAACTGGGATGTTTTCTGTCACACGCCGGGCAGGGTCGCGAACGGCGACACCGGCGACGTCGCTTGCGACAGCTATCACCGCTACGCTGAAGACATACAGCTGCTGACCAACCTCGGCGTCAGCACGTACCGCATGTCGATCGCCTGGTCGCGAATCTTCCCGGATGGGCGAGGCACGCCGAACCCGAAGGGCGTCGACTACTACAATCGCGTTATTGATGGCCTGCTTAAGGCCGGAATCCAGCCCTATGTCACGATGTTCCACTGGGACTTGCCGCAAGCGCTCCCAGGCGGCTGGCAGAACCGCGACACGGCCTATGCCTTCGCCGATTACGCAGGTTACATGGCCG
>DASUZY010000060.1:0-11304 GCA_036376635.1 Sphingomicrobium sp. | reverse complement strand
GAACGCAATCAGGATGTTTCGAACGAAGCGCCACGAGACCGGATTGCGCTGCAACAGGCCCTGCAGCACCGCCCAGAAGGTCCGCCAGTAGAGGACGACGATCGCGAGGATCGCGCCCAGCTGGATGATGACGTTGAACGCTTCCCATTTGTTCGCGTCAAAACCGAGCAGCTCGGTGGCGAGGATCAGATGTCCGGTGGAGGAGACCGGCAGGAACTCGGTAACGCCCTCGATGATGCCGAGGATGATGGCGATCAGCAGGATTGGCATCGGCTAGGCGTCGGGGCTCAGTTGGTTGCGGTCAAATTAATTCGGCGGCCGGTGAACCTGCCCGCGCGGTTGAAGCGGCCAAGCCATTCCATCCCGACTGCTCCGAGCGGCGTCGGGTCGATCGCGAAGGCCTGCAGGCCTGGATGATCCCCGGACGGGATATTGTCCCGCTGCAGCATCAACCACTGGTCGCGAGTAAGCGGCGCCCCTGGCAGCCAGCCAAGTCTCGACAGCAGGTTGCCCGCGAAATCCGGCACAGGCGTCAGGTCCGGCTTCTGGCCAGTGATCTCGAATATGGCGCGGTGCAGCTCGACCATGCTCATCACCTGCGGTCCGCCAATCTCATAGGTCCGGCCGCCGAACCGTCCCGGATCGAGCGCGGCCATGGCGATCGCCTTCGCAAGATCGCGGACGTAAACCGGCTGGAAGTTGCGTTTCGCGGCTATGACCGGGAGGACGGGCAGGCGAGCCATCGCCGCAAACCGGTTGGTCAGCTCGTCCTCCGGACCGAAAACCAGCGAGGGCCGGATGATCGTGGCGCGCGGAAAGGAGTCGCGAACAGCCTGCTCGCCTTCGGCCTTGGTCCGCCCGTACGCCGACTCCGATTGAGGGCTCGCTCCGATCGCCGAGATTTGCACGACAGCTCTTGCGCCGAGTTCCGCCGCGGCCTTCGCGACATTGCCGGCGCCCTCGACATGAACGGCGCGCATTTTCGACCCAAAGACGCCGCAGAGGTTCACAACCGCGGTGGCACCGTGGACGGCGTTACGAACGCTATCCGGCCTGGTGATGTCGGCGCCCTCGAAACCGAACTGGCCGACCTGGCCGAGCGGCTGGATGATATAGGCCGCGCGAGGGTTGCGCTGCGCGACGCGGACCCGCACGCCGGACTTCATCAGGAATTCGCAGACGTAGCGGCCGATGAATCCGCCGCCGCCAAAGACCGTCACCAGCTCTTCGTTGCGCTCGATCATGCCGGGCGCGATAGCCCGTCGCTTCCCAGATTGACAAGGCGGCCCGAGCCCCCTTAAGCGCCGCCGCCTGCCAAACAGACGATAGCACCGTGCCCAGGTGGCGGAATTGGTAGACGCACCAGCTTCAGGTGCTGGCGCTCGCAAGGGCGTGGAGGTTCGAGTCCTCTCCTGGGCACCATTGCGGAGCGCAGTCAGTCCGGAGGACTGACCGACCAGCGATCCCGAGCCGAGTTAGGCCGCCACTTGCCACCCCGCCCATAGGCCGATTAGTGCAGGCCATGTCACGTTCGTTCAACGCCAACGCCGTCGTCGATCAGCTGGCGGCAATCTATGACGAATCCGTCGCCAATCTCCGCCAGGCGCTCGGCCGCTACGTCGAGGATCGCGCTCCTCCCGACGCTCGCGCCCGCAAGAAGGGCGCATTTGCCTATCCCGAGCTCCGCATCGACTATGGCGGCAAAGGGCCTGTCGCGGCTCCCCCGCGCGCCTTCGCCCGGCTGAACCAGCCCGGCGCCTATGCCACGAGCATCGCCCGCCCGGAGCTGTTCCGCGACTATCTCGTTGAGCAGCTGGAGCATTTGAATCGCGATTACGATGTCCGGATTTCAGTGGGCCGCTCGGCAAGCGAAATCCCTTATCCCTATGTGATCGAGAACAGCGGGATCCAGGTCGGCGACATCGGCACTGGCGAGCTGTCGCGCTTCTTCCCCTCCAACGAGCTGGTGCATCTTGGCGATGAGATTGCCGATGGCATCTGGAACAGTGCCCATGACCAGCCGAGGCCGCTCGCCCTGTTCGACGGTCCGCGGACGGACTTCAGCCTGGCGCGCCTGAGGCACTACACCGGTACCCCGTCAGAACACTTCCAGCATTTCGTGCTGTTCACCAACTACGTGCGCTACGTCGACGAATTCGTGGCCGTGGCGATCGAGACGCTGCGGCGAAGGGATTCGCGTTTCACCGCGCTGTCCGTCCCGGGCGGGATCTATGAGCCCGGCGAGCTGGTCGACGCCGAGGCACAGATCGCCGCCGGCCAGTGGCGGCGGCATCAGATGCCGGCCTACCACCTGATCGCCGAAGGCCGGACTGGGATCACCTTGGTCAATATCGGCGTCGGCCCGTCCAACGCGAAGACAATCTGCGACCACGTGGCGGTGCTCCGCCCCGAAGTGTGGCTGATGATCGGCCATTGCGGCGGCTTGAGACCGAGCCAGACCATCGGCGATTATGTGCTCGCCCACGCCTATCTGCGCGACGATCACGTGCTCGACGAAATGCTTCCGCCCGAAATGCCGTTGCCGGCCATCGCCGAGGTGCAGCAAGCCTTGTTCGATGCCGCACTCACGGTGACGGGCGAGGATGAGGATAGCGTAAAGCGGCGGCTCCGCACCGGTACGGTGGTCACAACCGACGACCGCAATTGGGAGCTTCGCTACGCGGCGTCGGCGCTGCGCTTCAATCAGAGCCGCGCAGTCGCGATCGACATGGAATCCGCGACCGTCGCAGCGCAGGGTTATCGCTTCCGGGTGCCTTACGGGACGTTGCTATGCGTCTCCGACAAGCCGTTGCACGGCGAGCTCAAGCTGCCGGGGCAGGCCAACGCCTTCTACGAGCGCGCAATCAGCCAGCATCTGCGGATCGGCATTGAAGCGGTGAGCCTGCTCCAGCGCGAAGGCGAAGGCCTTCACAGCCGCAAGCTCAGGAGCTTCGACGAGCCGCCTCTCCGCTAGCTGACGGAGAGAATCTGACCGGCGTGGGTGACTTCGACCTGCGTCGCGGTCGCCCGGCCTCCGGCGACGACCCGGCGACGCACCTGGCCGATGATCTTCACCGTCTTGCCGACGAGCGCCGACTTCAGGTCCTCGCCGTATTTCTGAGTGAGACCTGGCATCGCGGACGGACGGATCATCACGCCGAGATTGGTCGCGGCGTGAAAGTCCTTCTCACTGTCGAGATAATAGCCGCCGCGCGACTTGGTGGCGCTCTGCACCTTGAACTCCACAACTGCCCGAACGGCATTGGGCGACGCCGAAGCGGCACGGCTTATCGCCTGCGCTGGGTCGATCGTATCGAGCTGATGGCGCTGCTCCTGCGCAACGACGGGGACAGCAAGGAAAAGAGCGGCAACGAAGACAACTGAACGCACGGGCAAACTCCGCATTACATTACCCGAGCGGCGCGGACATTATCCGTTCGCCTCCGCGGCGCAAGCGGCGGTATTATTTGCCGGGTAGCGGCGGCGAGGCGAAGATGGCGTTGAGGTAAGCCGCAAGCCGAACACCGCCCTGGCTCAATCGCTGCTCCATCAGCGGGGTGAACCGGTAGACGTAGGAATAAGACAAATTGGGCAGCACGACCTCATGCTTGCGGCGCTTTTTGCCTTTGACGGGCTTCGGCATGTCGGCAGCGGTCGGATAAAGCTTGTCGCGAACCCCGGCATCCTCCGAGACCCAGTCGAGCGGGTTCACGTCGGACCAGGCGACCACGTCCGCCGGGCTGATGTGCCGTTCGAGCTTGGCCGCAAGCTCAGTGAACGACAGCTGCTCTTCATCGACGATCGAAGAATCCCAAACGGCATGGAGATTCGTCGGCTTGCCGAACCACGTCACCTTCACCTCGTTGCCGCCATGGTCGCAGCACTTACCGGCGTGAAGCGGCTGATGAAGGTCGCCGACGAGGTGGACGACAAAGCGAAGCGCAAGCTGCTTGTCGGCACGGCTGGCATTCGGATCCTGAAGGATTTTCGTGAACCGGGCCAACGCCTCGACCGCATCGCCTTCGGGAGGGGCATGATCGTAGGTCGTGCCGTTGAGCGTAACGTAATGCCATGGGCTGGCCTGCTTCTGCCACAGCGGAGACGGATCAGCGCGCATGTCGTCGGGCCAAGTCGCGGCCTCGTCGAGGCCTTCCCCGGGCCCAAGAATTTGTTCGATCTGAGCCCTGGCCAGGCCACTCAGTTCCGTTTCCGCGATCGCGGCGACCACGCGATGGCCGGTCTTGCCCCAAGCGAGCGCGGGCGACGGCAGCAGCGCCGCGGCGGCGGCAAGCGTGACGAGAATTTTGGAACGCATCGGCTTGGTTACTCCAGATTCGGCAATGGCTGGCGCATGCCCCGTCTCACCCGTTAGAGACAAGAGCATGACGGATGAAGAGTTGATTGGGATGGCTCGCGAGGCGGCAGCCCGTGCCTATGCGCCTTATTCGAACTTCCACGTCGGCTGTGCGATTGAATCGGCCGATGGCGAAGTAGTGACCGGGGCGAACATGGAGAACGCCTGCTACCGCCTGGGCGTCTGCGCCGAGCAGAGCGCGTTGACAGCTGCACAACACCAGTTCGGTCTCGACAAGGTTGCACGTATCGCGGTTTCCGGAGGCAATGGCTCGGTGGTTTGCACGCCCTGCGGGGGGTGTCGTCAGGCGATCCTGGAGGCGGCGCAGCTGAGCGGTCGCGATCTGGAAATTCTCTGCGGCAGCGGCGACGGCTCCGCACTAGAGCGCCACACGATCAACGAACTCATTCCCTTCGGCTTCGGACCCGCGAACCTAGGCGAGTGACCGACTCTCGACCAGCTCGTTGAGCACGGCGAGGTGTGCTGCGATCGAAGAGTCTATACGATAAGGATTGGCGAGTGGGCGAAGGTCGCGCGGTTGGTTGGCTCGTTCCAGGCATTGGTCGATCGCTGCTGCTAAAGCCGCTGCATCCTGGATCGGGGTGACGACGCAGGACGGCTGACTGTTGAACATCTCTCGAGCGCCGAAGAAATTGTCGGTTGTCACGACCGGGACATTGCACGCGAGCGATTCGAGCAGGACCGCGGGCAACCCTTCATAATCGGACGAGAGGACAAACAGGTCGCTGCGCCGAAGCTCCGGGATGACATCAGCCGTATAGCCCGGCATGTCGACCCGCCCGGCGATTCCCAGCTCCGCGGCGAGCCGCTCAAGATCCCCGCGCAACGGACCGTCCCCCAGGATGGTCAGTCGTGCTTCCTTGCTCCGGATTTGCGCGAACGCCCTGAGCAGGATGTCGTGCCGCTTCTGCTTGACCATCCGCCCTGCGGTCACGAGCCGCGGCGGTCCTTCCTTTCGCACCGGTGGCTCGGCAAGCATGGCGTCAGTGACGTAGGGATTCGGCACCGTCTTGAAGATGCCCTGGGAGTCGGGATAGCGCTCCACCAGCCACCGGAGCTCGGCCTCGGTCAGCGTCATCGCCAGGTCGTAGCGCTTGAAGATCAGGCCGAAGACGTTGCGGCGATAGAAACGTCGGAACGCACCGCGATCCGGCGGCGGAGCTACCGGCACGTTGAGCTTCACGACCAGCGCCGGTCGGTGCCCGGCGGATGACCGGGCGCGGCCGGTGACAAAAGCCATATTATTGCTGGTCGCAAAGGCGACCGCCGGCCGATGAGCCAGAATTTCGCGCCGGAGGAAGCCCGCTCCACGCTGCAGCTCGCTTAGGCGTGAACCGAGCGGAGGGCCGGCACTGGAAATGGAGACATCGGGATGAAGGAGCGTGCCGAGCTCCTTGTCGGCGGTGCTGCTATTCCGGAGCAGCGACAGGTGCGTTGGGATACCGGTGGCGGCGAAGCCGTTGGCGAGGATCACGGCCACCCGGTCGCCGCCACCCTGGCTGAGGCCATGCATCGTCATCAGGATTCCGCCGCGCTCGGCGAGAGCGTTCATGCGGGAGTCTGCGTTCAGCTGTTTTCGAGGACGTAGCTGTCAACGTCGAGATCGACCGGCTTCACACCCTGCAGATGATCGAGCTCGAATCCGATGAACTGCACCGCCAGCCTGTGGCGAAGGGCGATGTCGGCGTGCCGGCGGAAGTCGGTCAGGCCCTGCCGTTCCTCTTCGGCCATGTGATCGCTGTTCGCTTTATTGGCGGCCGCCACGGCGGCGAACCATTGCGGCGATCCGAGCTGCTGCTCGTCGACCTTCGACGCCGTGTCGCGGATCTCGTTGTGATCCTTGATCGCATCTCTGGTCTCGTCGTCGGGGGTCTCGTTGTCAGCGCCCCGGCCGAGCTTCAGCAACTCAGGATAGAAATAGAGCTCCTCGGCGCGAGCGTGGGTGTCGAGCAACCCACGAAGGCGAGACCACACAGCTTGCAACGCGTCCCGATCGTCTGGCGAAAGCTGGTCGATGAGCGCGAACAGCCGACGCTGCTCCGTATGATCGTCGGCGATCAGCTGAGTGATATCCATCGCGTTACTCCTTGGCCTAGACCAGCTTGATCTCGCGCAACCGCTCCTGAAGATATTCGTCGGCCGTGATCGGCGGCCACTTCGCCTGCTCACCGGCCGGCACCGTCTGGGGCAGTGCATCGATCAGGAAATCAGACCGAAAGTGAAGGAAGAACGGCATTGAGTATCGCGCCTTGCTGGCGCGGTCGGGGGTGGGATTGACCACCCGATGGGAGGTCGACCGCAGCTTTCCGTTGGTCAGCCGCTGAAGCATGTCACCGATGTTGATCACCAGCTCGCCGGGCCTGGGCGAGACCGGAATCCAGCGCCCATCCATTGTCTGCAGCTCGAGCCCTGCCTCCTCCGCTCCGAGCAACAGTGTGATGGCATTGATGTCCTCGTGTGCGCCCGCCCGGATGTGCTCGCCGGTCGGCTCGTTCTGCGGCGGATAATGGAGCGCTCGGAGCACCGAATTGCCGTCCTGAACCGCATCCTCGAAATAATCCTGATCGAGGTCGAGGTAGCGGGCGATCGCCTTCAGAACCTTGAGCCCGGTGCGGTCGAACGTCGCGAACAGCTCAAGGAACGTGTTCTTGAAGCCGGCGACCTCGGATGGCCACAGATTGTCGGGCATATGGTCCCGGAACCTATGCCCCTCGGGCAGGTCGCGGCCCACGTGCCAGAATTCCTTGAGGTCGTGCGCCTTGTGGCCCTTGGCGGTCTCGATCCCGAATGGAGTATATCCGCGGGCTCCGCCGCCGCCGGGAATGAGATATTTGCGCTTTACCTCCTCGGGTAGCGCGAAGAACGCCTTGGCTTTGTCCTCGGCCCTGTGGATCAGCTCGTCAGGAATGCCGTGATCGGCGATGATCGCGAAGCCATATTCTTCGAAGCTCTTTCCGAGCTTCTGGGCAAATCCCTTGGGATCGCGGTCAGCGTCCTTAAGCGAAACGGACGCAATGTTGTCAGCGGTGATTGTTGCCATCTCTTTGTCTTAGCAGAGGTTTGCGGTCAGGGCAGCATCAGCGACGCCAAGGCCGCGCTCATCAGATTGGCCAGGCTGCCGGCGAGAAGCGCACGGATGCCGAGCTTCGCGATCACCGGCCGCTGGTTCGGGGCGAGGCCGCCGGTCACCGCCATCTGGATCGCAATCGAGCTGAAGTTGGCGAAGCCGCAGAGTGCGAAGGTCACGATCTCCCGGCTGCGCTGGCTTAAGGTGGTCGCATCCATCTTGCCCAAATCGATGAATGCCACGAATTCGTTCAGCACCAGCTTGGTGCCGAACAGACCGCCCGCCGTACCAGCTTCCTTCCATGGCACGCCGATCAGGAACATGACCGGCTGGAACACGTAGCCGATAATTCGCTGGAAGCTGAGGTCCGGAATGCCGACCAGGTTGCCAAGTCCCCCAAGTATCCCGTTGGCGAGCGCGACGAGTGCAACGAACGCGAGTACCATGGCGCCGACGGCGACGGCCAGCTTGACGCCGGTTTGAGCGCCTTGGGCCGCAGCCATGATTATGTTGGCCGGCTGCATCCCTTCCTCGAACGTCTCCGCAACGTCGACCTTCGAATCCTCCGCCTTTTCCGAATCCGCCGGATCGTCGGGCATGATGATCTTGGCCATCAGAATGCCGCCGGGGGCGGACATGAATGACGCCGCAAGCAGGTAAGGCAGATAGCTCTGCCCCAGCAGGCTCGCATAGGCGGCGAGGATGGTCCCGGCGACCCCGGCCATGCCGACGCACATTACCGTGAACAGGCGAGAGGGCGGCAGCGCCGCGAGATACGGGCGTACGACCAACGGAGATTCCGACTGGCCGACGAAAATGTTTGCCGCGGCCGACAGCGATTCCACGCGGCTGATACCGGTCACCCAGCCGATCGCCCCGCCCACCCAGCGGACGATCCGCTGCATGATCCCGAGATAGTAGAGGATCGCTACCAGGCTGGCGAAGAAGATGATCACCGGCAGCGCCGAGATCGCAAATGTGTGGGCGAGCGGATTGCTCGCGCTTGGGCCGAACAGGAATTCGGTCCCCTGTCCAGCATAGCCGAGCAGGTTGCCAACCCCTGCGGAAATGGTCTGGATCCCGGCCTGTCCCCAGCTCGTGTAGAGAACCAACCAGGCAATGAACGCCTGGAGCGCGAAGGCTGCCCCCACCACCCGGATGCGGATCGCTCTGCGGTTGGTCGAGAGCAGGAAAGCGATTGCCAGGATGACGATGATCCCAGCGACGCCGAGCAGCTTTTGATTCATGCGATGCAAGCCCCTCCCCAAGGGCCAAAGTTATTTGGCTCTACCAGACCATCCCCTGCGTAGCGGCTGCAGCAGCTTCGTCCAGCAAATCCAGTGCCTCCTCGGGCGTCGCAGCTACCAGAAGCTGGCCGCGCCGCTGGGACGACAGGAAGCCGCTCTCCGTCGCATGGTCAATGAACTCGACCATCCCGTCCCAGAAGCCGTTCACGTTCAACAGACAGAATGGCTTGGCGTGATAGCCGAGCGCGTTCCAGCTCCACGCTTCGAACAGTTCGTCGAGCGTTCCAACACCGCCCGGCAGCGCGAGGAACGCATCGGCGAGATCGGTCATCGTCGCCTTGCGCTCATGCATCGTCTCCACCGTGTGAAGCTCGGTGAGGCCCGTGTGCGCGACCTCGAGCTGAACCAGCGCTCGGGGGATCACTCCATAGACCTTGCCGCCGCCTTCCAGCACATTGTCGGCGATCAGGCCCATAAGTCCCAGCCGGCCGCCGCCGTAAACCAGGTCGACCCCTCGCCCGACCATCGCCGCCGCGGTCGCGCGGGTCGCTTCCGCGAAGGCCGGAGACGAGCCGGGGGCCGAACCGCAATAAATGGCGAGGCGCCTGACGTGGTTCACAGCCCCGTGAGCCCTCTCAAATCTGCCTCGGGCCGCGCACCGAAATGCGAAATGATTTCGGCGGCACAGATCGATCCCGTTTCGAGGCAGCCCGCCAGATCCCGGCCGCGGCATCGACCCGCGAGAAAACCGGCAGCGAACAGATCGCCGGCGCCGGTCGTATCGACGACGGTCTCGACCGGCGCGGCCGCGATTTCGACGCGTTCGCCGTTCTCGAGGCCAAGCGCCCCCTCCGCCCCTCGAGTGACCACCAATGTGCCGACCTTCGCCGACAGCAGCCCAAGTGCGTTACCGAGGTCGCGCTCTCCGGTCAGCTGCAGCGCCTCATGGTCATTGAGGAACAGAAGGTCGACGCCGCCACCGCCGATGACTTCGGTGAGCGCTTCGCGGCGCCCGGGCAAACAGACGCTTTCCGACAGCGTAAACGCGACCTTCGGCCTCGAATGGCGAGCGATCTCGATCGCCCGAACCAGCGCCTTGCGCGGCAGTTCCGGGCCCCAGAGATAACCTTCGAGCATCAGTATCGAAGCCGAAGCGATCAGCCTTTCGTCCAATGCCTCGGGCCTAAGCTGGTGCGATGCTCCCGGGCAGGTATTCATCGTGCGCTGGCCGTCCGGGGTCACCAGGATCAGGCAGCGTCCCGTCGGCGGCGGAGTTTCGAGCGGCGGCGTGTCGAACCGCACTCCGAGCGACTGCATGTCGTGCGCAAAAATGTCGCCAAGCTGGTCGTCGGCGACTTGACCGATAAAGGCGACGTCGAGGCCAAGGGCCGCGGCGCTGGCCATGCTGTTCGCCGCCGATCCGCCACTGATTTCCCGGGCAGGCCCCATTGCCGCGTAGAGGTCGTCGGCCTGGTCGGTAGTCAGCAATTGCATGCCGCCCTTCGGCAAGCCGCGCTGGTGAACGAACGAATCGTCAGCGGTGGCGATGACGTCGACGAGGGCATCGCCAATGGCCACGATGTCGAGAGAGGCGGGAGTCACGGGCGCGTCGCTAGCCGCCGCAAGAAGGCCGGGTCAACGGGCGTAGTTGCGCGAGCGCACAAAGCAGTTAGGTCTCGCCCATGACCACTGAAATCCAAGCAGCCTCCCGCGATGTCGGCCCTTCAATCCGCCCATCCTTGTTCGCCTTTTCGATCTTCTACGGCGGCATGGTCTGCATTGCCGGCGTTCTCGGCAACAAGCAGGTCGCACTCGGACCGCTTGCAGTCGAGGCCGGAATTTTCGCCTTCCTCCTCCTGGTTATCACCTCGAGCTCAGTTGCCGAGCTGCACGGCCGGAGCGTTGCAAACCGGTTGGTGCTGATTGGCTTCGTGCCCTTGCTGACGTCGCTGGTGCTGAGCCTGATCGTCCTTGCCCTGCCCTCTTCGCCGGACATGGACCCTGCGCGACTCGGCGCATTCAACACGGTGATGGGGGGCACGCCACGAATCTGGATCGGCGGGATCCTTGCCTATGGGACTTCGACGTTCCTCAACGTCACGATCTTCAGCCGACTCAAGGCCAGCGAAGGATCGCGCCTGCTCTGGCTCCGCGCAGGGATCGCTAGCGTGCTCAGTCAGATCGTCGACACGCTGATTTTCATCGGCGTGGCCTTCTATGGCGTGTTCCCGATTGGTGAGCTGCTGCTCGGCCAGATGCTAGCGAAAGTCGTGCTTTCAGCGGTGCTCGTTCCGCCTTTGGTGACGCTCTTCGTGGCGCTTGGAAGACGCCTCGATCAGCCTAGTGCGGATTAGGCGTGGCATATCTGCAACGGTCTGGAATGATTCGTTAACTTGCCGGCGACGGCTGTAACATTGCTGCCGCAATCGGCTAATAGCCGGTCCGGGGTTCCACCACATTACAACCGTTGAGCGGGGGAGTTTTTCCGTGAAGAAAGCCGTCTTGCTGCGCTCGTGCGCGGCCCTTCTAGTGCCGTTTGCTGCCGCCACCTTTATTGCGACTCCGGCGGTCGCCCAGGAAACCACGTCGTCGATCACCGGCACGGTCACCTCGAA
>DASUZY010000059.1:0-7997 GCA_036376635.1 Sphingomicrobium sp. | reverse complement strand
GCCGGAATTGCCGATGCAGGTGGTGCAGCCGTAGCCGACCAGGTCGAAGCCGAGCGCATTGAGGTCCTCGCTGAGGCCGCTCTCGTTGAGATAATCGGTGACCACCTGGCTGCCCGGAGCGAGGCTGGTCTTGACCCACGGCTTGGCGGTGAGGCCTTTTTCCCGCGCTTTCCGAGCTACTAGACCCGCGGCGATCAGCACCGATGGGTTCGATGTGTTGGTGCAGCTGGTGATGGCGGCGATCGCAACATCTCCGTTTCCGAAGTCGAAACTCTCGCCCTCCACTGACACGCGACCCTGCGAGCCCTTCTGGTACGTGTCGTCGAGGTCGCGGTTGAACTTCTCGTCTACTTCGCCGAGCAGCACGCGGTCCTGCGGCCGCTTGGGACCGGCCAGCGAGGGCTCGATCCGGCCCATGTCCAGCTCCAGGGTGTCGGTGAACAACGGTTCCGGTGAATTAGCGTCGCGCCACAGCCCCTGCGCCTGAGCGTAGGCTCGTACCAGCGCGATGTCGTGATCTTCGCGCCCGGTCAGCTTCAGATAATCGATCGTGCGCTCGTCGATCGGGAAGAAGCCGCAGGTCGCGCCATATTCCGGCGCCATATTGGCGATCGTCGCACGGTCGGCCAGCGGCAGATTGTCGAGGCCAGGCCCGTAGAATTCGACAAAACGCCCGACGACACCCTTCTGCCTGAGCATCTGGGTGACGGTCAGCACCAGGTCGGTGGCGGTGATGCCTTCGTTCAGCTCGCCCGAAAGGCGGAAACCAACCACTTCGGGAATGAGCATGCTGACGGGCTGCCCGAGCATCGCCGCCTCGGCTTCGATTCCGCCCACGCCCCAGCCGAGCACGCCGAGGCCGTTGACCATAGTCGTATGGCTGTCGGTCCCGACGAGCGTATCAGGATAGGCGACTTGCTCGCCGTTCTGGTCCTCGCCCGACCAGACGCAGCGGGAGATGTGCTCGAGGTTCACTTGGTGACAGATGCCGGTGCCGGGTGGAACGACCTTGAAATTGTCGAACGCCTGGCTCCCCCATTTCAGGAACTCGTAGCGCTCGCCATTGCGTTCATATTCGAACTCGACGTTCTTCTCGAAAGCCAGTGGGGTGCCGAACTCGTCGACCATCACGCTGTGGTCGATGACCAGGTGAACAGGGACCAGCGGGTTGATCTTCTGCGGGTCGCCGCCGAGCTGCCGCATCGCGTCGCGCATCGCGGCGAGGTCGACGACGGCCGGAACGCCAGTGAAGTCCTGCATCAGCACGCGTGCCGGACGATACTGGATCTCGCGGTTGATCCGCCGCTCCTTCAGCCAGTCGGCCATTGCCTGGAGGTCGTCGCGAGTGACGGTCGTACCATCCTCGAAGCGCAGCAGGTTCTCGAGCAGCACCTTCATCGAGAAGGGTAGCCGCGACACGTCCCCCAAGGCGCCTGCCGCCTTCGGCAGCGAGTAATAAGCGTAACTCTTGCCCTCTACATCGAGGGTCGAGCGGGTGCGGAGGCTATCCTGGCCGGTGGGGATCATTGCTGTCCTTCGATCATATCGCGGCGCGGCATGGCGATGCGCACCAGATGGGGTCGCGCGAGCCCTTAGCAAGCGAGGCCGGCGCCCGCAAAGGTCGGGTCCCGCCTTAACGCGCGTCCCGTGGTGACACTGCACGGTTGCGACCAGACGCTCGATCGCGTCGACTCGACGTTAACAGGTGAACTCGCGGTAATCTAACGAACCCGTGCACTTCCGAAACGTTTCCGTTTCGAGGAGATTATCGAAGTGAAGCAGGAGGTTATCGAGATGCTCAGGAAATCGATTCTCTGCGCAATTGCAGGCGCGGCACTTATCCCGGCAGCAGCGATCGCGCACCCCGGCGGCGGCGGAGGTGGCGGCATGGGAATGGGCGGCGGCATGGGCATGGGGAATGCCGGCGGCTTCGGCCCAGGCGGACCGATGGGCATGGGCGCTGGAACTGGCGGCGGGATCGGCACGGGCATGGGCGGAATGAACGATGTCGGAGTGTCGACGCGCGACGCATCGCGGATGAACAGCCAGGGCCTGGACCACGCTTCCCAGACAGGCATCGATCACGCGAACCAGAATAGCGTCCTCGCCGGCACCACCGCGACCGCGTCGGTGACCAGTGGCGCGCTTACCGGCCTGACCACCGGCACAACGTTGTTCTCCAACGGCACTGCGGTTGGTACCGTTCAGCAGATTAGAACCACCGGACGCGGCTCGGTGGCGATGGTTGTGGTCAAGGGAACCAACGGCGGCTTCTATATCGTTCCCGCGAGCAAGCTGACCTTTAGTGGTGGCGCCCTGTCAACCAGCGCGCGGCTGAATGGCATCAACAATTCGGCGACGGTTGCTGCGAACGCGCGCATGAACAGTCAGGGCCCGATGCATGCCTCGGCGACCGGTGTTGCTCACGCCAATTCGCGCAGCGTCCTTTACGGCGCGACGGCGACGAGCAGCACGGCCATGAATCAGCGCCGCGCGAACAGTCAGGGTGCAATTCATGCTTCGGCCACCGGCATCGCGCATGCCAATTCGCACAGCGTTCTTTCCGGCGGAACGACCGGCACCGCGCTGACTGGGGTCAGCGTCGGCATGCCCTTGATCAGCAATGGCACCCAAGTCGGCACCGTCTATCGAGTGGTCACGGCGAACGGAGTGATCCGGCGGGTCCTCGTCCAAGGCATGAACGGGCACATCTATTCGCTTGCCCCAAGCACGTTGATGGCATCGGGGGGGGGCGCTGATGACCAACGCGTCGCTCCGACTCCGTTAAGTCGAAATCGGTGACGCGAAAGCCCCGCCGGAGCTGCTCGGCGGGGCTTTGGCTTTAGATCGCTTTCGAGCTGTGCCGGGAGGGGGACAGGAAAATCTCCTCGATGGCCAGTTCAAACAGTTCGGCGATGCGGAACGCGAGGGGAAGCGAAGGATCGTACTTGCCCGTTTCGATCGCGTTGACGCTCTGACGGGAAACGTCGAGACGCTGGGCAAGATCCTGCTGGCTCCAGTTTCGCTCGGCGCGAAGGACGCGGAGGCGGTTTTCCATCAACATCCCCCGTCCCCGAGCGTTAGCCTGTTGACGATCGAGCCGATCGCGAGGCCGAAGTACCAGACCATCACGATCCAATAGCCGTCGACGTGGCCGACAAGGCCGAAATTGTCGAGAAAACCCCAGATTGTGGCGCAGCTGATGGTGAAGCCCATCGCCCAAAGCATCTGGCGAACCATCAGCATGCGAACATATTCATCCTGCTCTTCGACCAGGTAGCGCCCCATTGACGCGAAGATTGCGATGATCGGGATCGCCGGCAAAATGGCGACCACCCAGGCGGCGGGCCCCGAGATCAGGTGATGCTTGAAGCCATACACCGCCGGAAGGAGGAAGGCTCCGTAAAGCAGGCTGAACCAAATTACCCGCCAGTTATACCTTTTCCAGGCGGCTGAACGGAGTGCGCGAGCAGTCATCACTGATCTCCCTTGCGTGAGAAATATTCGACGCAGCCGAACATGCCCTGCATGACGACCCACACGAACGGGACCCAATAAGTCTCGATCAGCGGCATCACGCCGAATGCCTGGAGAAAGCCCCAGACGACGGCGGCGCCCATCGTGACATTGGTCGCGACTGCGATCCGGCCAAGCGTCAGTGACCGGTGATACTCGTCCCGCTCGTCCGAAACGTAGCGGCCCCAGCTGGCGAAAATGCCGAGCACGGGAAGCGATGCCCCAATGGCCATCGCCAGCAACAGCGTACTGCTGACCTGGTGCGTCGCGCGCAACCAGATCAGTGGCGGCAGGACGATCGCATAGGCCAGTAATAGCCACAGGATTCGGCGAACATGGGCGCGCTGGGCAGGCGTCATGTCGCTCTGTTTCGCGGCAATCATTGTCAAGCTCCTTTGCCTCTATGACAAGGATGCTTTACTTAAATGGCCGCGACGTGTCAAGTGACCTTTACGGGCTGTTATCTAGCTAGCTTTAGACTGAACGGGACAGATGTGGACGAGCGCGTTCCACTCCGAAGGAGAAAGCGCTGGTCTGTAAGTCGCACGGGAGTCGAAGCTCGCTGCGAAGCGATCCGCGCGGCCTTTGCTTAAGGGGTGGCTTTGCAGGAATACCGCGCGACTCGCGATCTCCTGATCCTTTTCCTTGGCAAGGCCAGCAAACAGAGCGGCAGTCGGCCGCGGGGAGATTCCCGCACGTCTCAGCATCTGGATAGCGTCTGCGTCCGCCTGCGCCTCGTTCTGACGAGTGTAGCTCAACGACACGATCTGCTCGGCGTTCGCTCCAATGTCACCACCCATCATCCGGACGATCGCGCCGATGCCGAACTCCCGGATGAGTGCCTCGGCGACATGGCGCCGGTGGACATGCGCAACCTCATGGGCGAGGATTCCGGCGAGCGCATCGGGATTGGTTTCCGTGATCGCCGGCTTGAAGACGACGATGTAGCCGCCCGGAAGAGCGGCGGCGTTGAACACCGACACATCGAGCGCCGCGACCTTGATGCCATCTGGGCCCTTGGTGGCGCCAGGAGAGACGCGCTCGACAAGCGCTTCGAGCGCGCGCTGACCATTGGCGTCGCGGCAACGCAGCTCGCCGAAGTCCCCGACGATGGCCCCGCCGACGTTCCGTTCCCAGCTCATCGGCACATGGGGCGCAATCCAGTGCGGCGCGATATAGCCGAGCGCGAGCACCGCTGCCGTGATAAAGCCGCCGACAACAAGCGCCGGAACGAGGCCAACCCGGTCGATCCAGCGCCCGTAGCGAGCTTCCTTGCCGAGCAGGCTTTGGACCCTTGGCGCGGCGGCGGCGGGCAGGATCAGCCGCCAGCCTTGCAGATCCTTGCGGCCTAGCCGGACGTTCCCGCCATCGCTCTCCACGCGCTTGAGCTCAGTGGCCGCAATTTCGTCCGACCACCCGCCCGGCTGCGACAGACGCAGCAGCGAAGGCCCGAATTCGACCGTCACATCATGCGGGTGTCCACGGACACCGTCGTAGAGTCGCCCCTCGAACAAGGGATCAGATTGCGCCGATGTCGAAAGCGTCGGCAAACCCCTCGGCCTCGCGGGGCGCATGAGTGGTCGATTGAGTCAGGTCAGAAACGTCGATCTCGCCATAGATGTGCAAATGGCGAACCATGAAGGCCCAGTTTCGATAGCCCCAGTACGTCAATCCGAACCCCAGCGTCACCACCGCCAGCGCGACGTTCCCGAGGAACAGGCCCAGCCACTGCAACGTGGTCGCGTCGAAGCCAAACTCGAGCCGGCCGATCCTCGTCGCCTCGGCGGCCATGCGGAAATATTTCGCGTACCAGTTCAAGGTCATCAGCGGGATCGCGAGATAAACTGCCGCGAAGACTAGGAAGAAGAGCGCGCTGAGGCTTGGGGGCGCGGTGCCTCCGCCGGCATCGTGCTGAAGTGTCAGAAAGCCGCCGATGAGCGCCGCAAGGATCATGGCGGCGATCGATACCGCGATCGGGACAAGATAAACTGCTGCCCACCGCCATCCGAGGCCCTTCGCTTCCAGCTCGGATTCAAATTGCAGCGGCCCGAAGCTCATCTTGTTCCAGCGCGCGTTCCACAGCTCCACCGCGAACCACGGCCACGCGATTCCCATCGTCAATCCGGTAAGAAAGATCTGCCCAAGATACTGAGCGCCGTAAGACCAGCCCCCGTCGTCGCTGCCGCCGCGGATGCCGTGCCAGTAGGTCCGCGACAGCCGATAACGGAGCGCCCGGAAGCGGGCGAATCCGCCAAGGTAAATCAGCGACAGATAGAAGAGGGCGAAGATGGCAAACGCCGCCGTCACCTGCGCGTGTGCCACAAGCGCCGGAAAGACGAACTGGAAAAACAGGAAGAAGGGTGCGAGCACGCACATCACCAGCAGGAACCCAAGGAACATCTCTTTGCCGGTTCCAGTCCATTCGAGCGTGTCATCGATGAAGACCGTGCGCGACCAGAGGTAACGTCGCTGCCGCGCCGCCGCCCAGAACCGGTAGATGCCCAGTGTGCAAATGGTCAGCAGCGCGTTGGTCACCGCGATCGGCAGATATTCGCGCCAGGTCCCGGTGAAGCTAATGCCGCGGCTGTTGTTCGCGGCCCCCGCCGACGTCACAGCGTCCATAACAGTCCCCCATTCCCCGAGCGGTCGGAAGCTGCAATGGAAACAAACTCTTGGCAATAGGGTGGCGAGCGGCGGTTGAGGGCACTGTCCCGCGTCGCTACATGGCTCGCACAATGACCAGGATGTTCAAGATTTCGCTGCCCGACGGATCGGTTCGGGAAATGCCAGAAGGTTCGACACCGGCCGATGTGGCCGCGGCGATTGGCCCTGGGCTGGCCAAGGCGGCCCTCGCCGCGCGCATTGACGGCGAAGTCCGGGACATCACGCGCCCATTTGAGGATGACGCCAGCCTCGCGCTGATCACCTCACGCGATGAGAAGGATGCCCTGGATCTCGTACGGCACGATTTCGCTCACATCCTGGCTGAGGCTGTCCAGAACCTGTTTCCGGGCACGCAGATCACCTTTGGCCCCGCAACCGACGATGGTTTCTATTACGATTTCGCGCCAACGCTGGAGCACGGCCCCTTCACCGAAGAAGAGCTTCCGGCGATCGAGGACGAGATGCGGCGCATCATCGCCGCCGACAAGGCGCTCGTCCGCGAAGTCTGGACCCGCCAACAGGTCCGCGATTTCTTCGACAAGTCGGGCGAGGCCTTCAAGGCCGAGTGGGTGATGGAGCTGCCCGAGGGCGAGACGATCACCATGTATCGTACCGGCGAGGGCGAGCAGGCATGGGTCGATCTTTGCCGCGGCCCGCATCTCGCCTCGACCGGCAAGCTCGATCCGAGCGCGTTCAAGCTGACCCGCGTGTCGGGCGCTTACTGGCGCGGAGATCCGAAGAACCCGATGCTGAGCCGGATCTACGGGACGGCATGGCTGAACAAGAAGCAGCTCGATGCCTACCTGGTTCGGCTCGAGGAAGCGGCCAAGCGCGACCATCGCAAGATCGGGCAGGAGATGGACCTGTTCCACCTCCAGGCCGAGGCGCATGGCAGCGTCTTCTGGCACCCGCACGGCTTCACCATCTACCGTCAGCTGGAAGCTTACATGCGCCGCCAGATCGACGCTGCCGGCTATCAGGAGATCAAGACCCCGCAGCTGATGGACGCCCGCCAGTGGGAGAAGAGCGGCCACTGGGGCAAATATCGCGAGAACATGTTCGTCGTTCCGGACGAGATCCCGTCGACCGACGAGGGCAAGCCCGTGCTGTCGGGCGGCGCCGACCTGATGGCCCTGAAGCCGATGAACTGTCCCGGCCACATCCTGGTCTTCAAACAGGGCATCACCAGCTACAAGGAACTGCCGATCCGTTTCTATGAGAACGGCAGCTGTCACCGGAACGAGCCGCACGGCGCGCTTCACGGACTGATGCGGGTGCGCCAGTTCACGCAGGACGATGCCCATATCTTCTGCCGCGAGGACCAGATCGTCGAGGAGGCGCGCGCCTTCTGTGAGCTCGCCGACCGCGTCTATAAGGATTTCGGCTTCGATTACGCGATCAAGCTGGCGCTTCGGCCCGACAACCGGTTCGGCAGCGACGAGGATTGGGACAAGGCCGAAGAGGAACTTCGCCAGGCGGTGGTCGCCGCGGGCATGGCGAATGAAGAGTTCGGCTGGGAGGAGCTGCCGGGTGAAGGCGCTTTCTACGCGCCCAAGCTCGAATGGCACCTCAAGGATGCAATCGGGCGAACATGGCAGGTCGGCACGCTACAGTCCGACCGCGTGCTTCCGGAGCGACTGGATGCGACCTACGTAGGCGAGGATGGCCAGAAGCACCGCCCGATCATGTTCCACCGCGCGATCTTCGGCTCGTACGAGCGGTTCATCGGCATCCTGATCGAGCATTATGCCGGCAAGTTCCCGCTTTGGCTGGCGCCGGTCCAGGCCGTGGTCGCGACGATCGTCTCCGACGCCGAT
>DASUZY010000058.1:0-9632 GCA_036376635.1 Sphingomicrobium sp. | reverse complement strand
TGGCTTAGAATTGCTCCATTGCAGGAGATAGTGGCGGGAGTTGGGCGATTGAAGGTTCACTGGCGCTGAACAGCCGGACGCGCTAGCCCCCCGCAATGAGCAGCGCCCCCCTCACCATCCGCCCGGTCCGCACGAAGAAGGACAAGAAGGCGTTCGTCGATTTCGCCTGGGAGGTCTACAAGAATGATCCCCATTGGGTGCCACCACTGAAGGACGAGGTCCACGACCTCATCACGCCCGGCAAGAACCCATGGTTCGAGCACGCCAAGGCCGAGCTCTGGCTCGCGGAGCGCTCCGGCAAGGTCGTGGGCCGTATCAGCGCACAGGTCGATGAGCTGGTACAGGAACATATGGGCAAGGGAATCGGCAACTGGGGCTTTCTCGACGCTCTGGACGAAGAAGCCGCCCACGCACTCATCAAGACCGCCGAGGACTGGCTGAGGCAGCAAGGTATGACTCGAGCCTTGGGGCCGATCAGCCTGTCCATCTGGGACGAGCCGGGCCTCGAGATCGAAGGCTTCGACCAGGATCCCACGGCAATGATGGGTCACCACAAGCCCGAGTATCGCGGCTGGATCGAGCATGCCGGCTACGAGAAAGCCAAGGACCTGCTGACCTATGAGGTCGACATCAAGCATTGGGACGATCCCAAGATCAACCGGCTGATCGCGATGGGCGAGAAGAACCCGCACATCCGCATCCGGATGGTCGACAAGTCGAAGTTCAACGAGGAAGCGCGGATCATCCTCAACATCCTGAACGACGCCTGGTCGAACAATTGGGGCTATGTCCCGCTGACCGAGGCGGAAATCGCCTATGCCGGCAAGAAGCTGAAGCCGATCATCTACAATGAGCTGGTACGGGTAGCCGAGATCGACGGTGAGCCGGTCGCGTTCATGCTGACGATCCCCGACATCAACGAGCTGACCAAGGATTTGAACGGCGAGCTGTTTCCGTTCAACTTCATCAAATTGCTCTGGCGCTTGCGCAAGCCGCGCGTGAGGCGCTCCCGCGTCCCTCTGATGGGCGTCGCCAAGAAGCTGCACCATTCGCGGATGGCGAGCATGCTTGCCTTCATGCTGATTGAATATACGCGCCGCGATTGCGTCGGAAAATTCGGCATCAATTACGGCGAATTCGGCTGGATCCTGGAGGACAACAAGGGAATGCTCTCCATCGCCGAGCTGCCAAGCGCGCACGTGAACCACCGCTACCGGATCTTCGAAAAGCAGCTGTAGCCGTCGCCCCCTCTTCCTTCAGCCCCCGCGAATTGCCGACGACTATCAATTGATAGTTGATGGACAGCCGCTCCAGGCACGACAGGCGCTTGGTAAACGCAAAGTAAACGGAGCGGTCCATCATGCGTCTGATGAAACTCGCCAGCGTCTTAGTCGCAACATTCGCCGCCTCCCCTGCGGGCGCGAGCGTGGCATACACTTACACCGGCAACAATTTCACGTCCGTGTTCTCTTCCGGCTACACGACATCCGACAGCATCACGGGAACACTCACCCTGTCGAGCGCGCTTCCCAGCTCACTAACCACCCTGACGAACGAGAACGGACTGGTAACGTCCTATTCGTTCAGCGACGGCGTCAATTCCTTCACGACCGGCTGTTGCGATACCGGCAACCAGACGATCTTCGAGTTCACCACGGATGCCAGCGGCAACATTACGAACTGGATCGTAACGCTCGAAACGGACGACGACCACACTGGCGACCTGACAACGGAGGGTGGCACATCGGCTTTTGACCAGTCCCTGGTCGACGGAGCTCTCGGCGGCCGTAACGACGGATCCCCTGGAGTGTGGACACTTCAATCGGTCGCGCCGGCCGTCCCGGAGCCCGCAAGCTGGGCGTTATTCCTATCGGGCTTCGTCTTGGTCGGCTGGAAGCTGCGGAACACCCGAAAGCACCGTCGGCTGATTGCTTAGGAAGCCTCCACCGGTGGAAGGCATCCCAGCAGAAGATGGATGAGCTGGCCCTGGCTGCGAGTGTCCGTTTTCTGAAACAGCTGGATCAGGCGCGCTCGCGCGGTGCCGTAGGTGATGCCCAGCTCCTCGGCCGCCATTTGCAGCGACTCACCCGCCGCCAGGCGAACGGCAAGCTTCGCTTCGGCATGGGTCATCCCGAACAGTGCCTGCAGGTAGGGCACCCGAGGACCGTTCGATTCCTCAGGATCGCTGATCAACACCCAGGCCGCGGGACGGAACGTCGTTAACCCATTCGGCGGTTGCGCTATCCCCGCCACCCAGATTCCAAGGGGCCGGCGCCCGGAAGGTCGAGTGGCTCGCATGACTTCCCCGATGGACCGCTGAACTTCGTGAGAAGCCACCACGCGGGCAATCAGCATCCGCAATTGCTCGTCCTCCTGGCGCACTGCGAGGTGGATGCCGTTCGATGACACCCGCACCCCGTCGGACCGCTCGATGAGCCTTTCGGCGGCGCGGTTCGTGAACACGACACGGCAGCTTCGGTCGAGCAGGATGACGGCGGACGAGTTTCTGTCCAGCAGATCGGCGGTAAGCCGCTCACGCGTCGCGAGCGAGCCCAGTTTGCCGCCAATCGCGAGAGCACGCCGGAGGTGTTCGTTCACCAGTGCGAATTCATCGATCTCGGCCCGCGCATATCGGCCTGCCCGATTCGCCCGGTGAAGCGCTACCCCCGCCCGCAGATCCGGCCCGATTTCATTCTGGGCCACCAGCCGATATCGGGTCTCCACGCTTCGTTCATGCCAGTCCATGTACGTGCGCGTGTCTTCGTCCTGATCCCGGGCGAGCATTCCATCGTGGACGATTGTGGCCGTCGGATGTGCCAAGAGATAGCGGACGGTTGGGTCAAAGCTCGCAATGCCTCCGAGATACTCGTCGACAACGCTCTGATCGAAATTGATCGAGACGAAGTTCGGATGCAGCGATTTGCAGCTGGCATCGAGAATCCAGAAAGTGGAAGCTTGGCTATTCGTCAGGCTCGTGAGCCGCGTGAGCGCCTCGGGCCAGAGGCTGTCGTCGAGTGCAGCGTCGTAAAGCGCGGCGATCGCCGCCAAGGTCTGGTCCGGGGTCGCGAAGCGGTCGAGGGCCATTCACCACCTTCAGCGCGACTGCCGGTCGGAGATCGGAACATCGCACAAACCGCAGAGCCGTCGCACCTCTCCGGAGCGAGCGAAAAATGACGTGGGGGGCGGCCGAATTCAAATGAACAATATGATTACAAAACGGGGTCGGACCTAGCTCAACTCCACCCACGTTGGTGCGTGATCTGAGGCTTTTTCCTCGCCGCGGGCCCACTTGTCGACGCCCGCGCCCACCAGCCGGTCCGCCGCCTCTGGCGAGCAGAGCAGGTGATCCAGCCGGAAACCGAGGTCGCGCTGCCAGCAGCCGGCCGTGTAATCCCAGAAAGTGTAGAGCTTTTCTTCGCCAGGATAAAACGAGCGCAGCGCGTCGGTCCAGCCCTGGTGGACGATGCGCCGCCACAGCTGTCGCGCTTCCGGCTGCATCACCGCGTCATGTTGCGTGGCGCGGACGGAGAAGACGTCGCGATCCTCGGGAACCACGTTCCAGTCACCGCACAGCACTGCCGGGCGCTCTTCGTCGAGCAACTCAGCCGCATGGTCGAGCAGCCGCTCCATCCAGCGAATCTTGTACTCGAACTTCTCGGTCCCAACCGGATTACCGTTGGGGAGGTAGAGCGAACCGACGATCACATCGCCGACTTCCGCCTCGATGTAGCGGCTGTGGGTGTCATCTGGATCGCCGGGCAGCCCGACGCGGCGAAGCTTCGGCGTATCGCCCTTCGCGAGCAGCGCGACACCGTTGAACCCCTTTTGCCCATGCCACACCGCGCCATAGCCGGCCGCCTCGATATCGGCGATCGGCAGCGACTCATCGGCGCATTTCAGCTCCTGCAGCGCGACGATGTCGGGTTGCTCGCGCTGCAGCCATTCCCGCAGACGCGGCAAGCGGGCGCGGATCCCGTTGAGGTTATAAGTGGCGAGCTTCACGGCCTGAGTGCCTAAGCCGGTTGGTGCCAAACGCAACCGTCGGCTATTCGTCCGATTGTCGACCGTGTTGGAGGGGCACGTCCGTGGGCATGTTCGAGTATGTCGTCGTCCTGACCGGGGTCGTCATCGGCCTCGCGCTGACGCACCTGATGCAGGGTGTCGCGCGGGTCATCGAGAATCCCGGGCGTGTACGCATCTGGTGGGTTCACCTCGGCTGGGTTGCGTACATGTTCGTCAACGCGGTGTTCTGGTGGTGGTGGGAATTCCGCCTGAGGCTGGTCGTGGACTGGACGTTCCAGCTCTACGCGTTCGTGGTCGCCTATGCCTTTTTCATCTACCTGATTTGCGCCGTGCTCTTCCCGAGCAATGTCGCGCCTTACGACGGTTTCAAGCAGTATTTCCTTGCTCGTCGGCGGTGGTTTTTCGGGATGCTGATAGCCTGGCTCGCGATCGACCTCCTCGATACGCTCGCCAAGGGGGCCGCTTATTTTGCGTCCCTGGGGGTAGAATATCCGGTTGCCCAGGCGGGGCTGGCGCTCGTCTGCCTGGCCGGCCTGCTAAGTCCGCGGGAACGAGTCCAACTTGCCGTCCTGCTGATCGTTGTCGCCTATCAGGCTTCGCGCATCGTGCGCTTCTTCGACGTCGTTTCGTGATCTAGACGCTGAAGCTGCTCCCGCAGCCGCAGCCAGATTGAGCATTCGGATTGGTCACGCGAAACGACGCGCCGCCGAGGTCCTCGACGAAATCTACCGCCGATCCCTTGACCAGCTCCAGGCTGATGGGGTCGACGACCAGCTTTACGCCACCGGTCTCCGTGATCGCGTCGTCACTTGCCGCTTCTGGCGCGAGCTCGAACTTGTATGTGAAGCCGGCGCAGCCGCCGCCATCGACCGCGAGGCGCAGGATAGCCGGCTTGGATTGGCGCTCGGCAATCCAGGCGACGCGCTTGGCCGCGCTTTCGGTAAGGCTGATTTGCGGTTCGGTCACGCTATGGAGATAGGAAGCGCGCCGAAGCGCAACAAGCTTACTTGTTGCCGGAGGTCGGGCCGCCCATCGCCACCGCGTCCATCGAGGCCGCGCCCGAGCGCTTCTGCATCGCGAGGACGTAATCGGTCGACTTCATGAAGGGAATCGGGTTCACGGCGCGGCCGTCGATCCGGACTTCATAATGCAGATGGTTGCCCGTCGAACGGCCGGTCGAGCCCATGCGGCCGATCTGCTGGCCTCGGGTAACGTGCTGGCCGGCCTCAACCAGGATCGCCGACATGTGGCCGTAACGGGTGGTGATGCCGCGACCGTGGTCGATCTCGACGAGGTTGCCGTAGCCGCCGCTGTTCCATCCGGCGCGAAGCACGGTGCCGTCGGCGGTCGCATAGATCGGCGTGCCATAGGCGCCCGCAAGATCGATGCCGGGGTGCATCGCAGCGCCCCGCTCGAACGGATCGGAGCGGACACCGAAACCGCTGGTGAAGGATACGTCAGTCTTGACCGGCTTGTCGGAGGGAATGGCGATTACGCCGTCCTGAAGAGAATCGAGCTTCTTCCAGCTGTCAAAGAGGGCCTTGAAAGTTGAATTGCCCGCGCTCTCGAACGGACCGCCCTGCCCGGTCGTGCCGGCCTTCGCCGGATAGAAGCCCAGCCGGCGGAGAGCCGCGGGGTCGACATTTTGGGACTGCAGCGCCTCGGCGAGCGCGAGCTGGCGCTGCTCGATAAGCTGAACTCGCCGGTCGGTCTCGGCCGCAAGCTTGGCGACTTCCGCCGAATATCCACCCTTGTGAGTGGTGATCTGCGGCGCTGCCGGAGTGTAGACCAGTCGCGCCGTCGCGTAGCTCGCCCAGGCGACGAGCGCCATCAGCATCAAAAAAAGCACCGCCTGGAGCGGTGCGGAAATCCGGAATCGACGGAGCTTTGACCCGTCATGGACAAAGAGATCGCGATCGCGAAACAGGCCAGTCGTTACGGCCAACACTTGCGTCATTAGATCCCCGCTCCACAATAATCGGCGCCACGCAAAACACGCGGTTACCGAACCCGTCTCTGAAGGAGCTCCCCAGCCCCTACGCCAGCTACGCTATTGCCCTTCGCGCTCTGACCGGGGCGACACTGCTTTCGGATGGTAAACAAATTCAACCTGCAGCGCCGGGTGTCGGGACGAGTCGTCCGCTCACTGCGGTGAAACGTTCAAATCGGCCGGATTCGAGCAAAATCAGACTCTTGTGCATCGCACCATCCGAGTGCGGCAAGAATCGATGCGCGAATCTTTCGCTCCGCCTTGCGACCGCCACATTCGCCCTTACAAACGGCGCCGGGCCACGCCGTCCCAACGCGGCGCGAGCTCTCTGCGAGGAGAGTGACATGACTGAAGCAGTTACCGCCGGCGCCGACGTGCGCCTGGCGAAGCCGATTACCCGCCCCACGCGGCCCTACTTCTCGTCCGGACCGTGTGCCAAGCCGCCGGGATGGAAGCCGGACAAACTCGACACCGCTGCACTCGGCCGCTCGCATCGCGGGACCGTCGGCAAGGCGAAGTTGCAGGAGGCCATCGAGCGCACTCACGCGCTGCTCCGGTTGCCGGCCGACTACAGACTGGGGATCGTTCCAGCTTCCGACACGGGCGCGATGGAAATGGCGATCTGGTCGCTGCTCGGTACCCGACCGGTGACCATGCTCGCCTGGGAAAGCTTCGGCCAAGGCTGGGTGACCGACGTCGCCAAGCAACTCAAGCTCGATGCCGAAATCCGCACCGCTGATTACGGCGCGATCTGCAACTTGTCCGAAATTGATCCGGCGAGGGACATCGTCTTCACTTGGAACGGCACCACGAGCGGCGTCCGGGTTCCTCACGCTGATTGGATCGCCGCCGACCGGACCGGCCTGTCGATTTGCGACGCCACTTCGGCGGCCTTCGCTCAATATATCGATTGGTCCAAAATCGATGTCGGCACATTCAGCTGGCAGAAGGCACTCGGCGGCGAGGCCGCGCACGGAATGCTGGTACTCAGCCCCCGAGCTGTCGAGCGCCTGGAGCGCGACCCGGCGCCACGCCCGCTCCCGAAGATCTTCCGGCTGACCAAAGGGGGAAAGCTGATCGACGGAGTCTTTCGCGGCGAGACGATCAACACGCCGTCGATGCTATGCGTCGAGGATTGGCTGGTCGCGATCGACTGGGCCGAAAGCGTCGGCGGTCTCGACGCGCTCGTCGGCCGAGCGAACGCAAATGCGGCCGCGCTCGATCGATGGGTGCAGCAAGCGGAATGGGTGGAGCAACTCGCTTCCGATCCAGCGATCCGCTCCAACACCTCCGTCTGCCTGCAGTTCACCGACCGCTCGGATGAGCAGGCGAATCGAGGCCGCCAGAAGGCACTCGGGCAGATCCTGGAGCGCGAGGACGCGGCCTACGACGTCACCGCCTACCGCGACGCACCGCCCGGCCTACGGATCTGGTGCGGCGCAACGGTCGAGACATCAGACATTGATGCGCTCGGCCCGTGGCTCGATTGGGCTTGGGATGAGACACGTCCCTAATCGTCATCCCCGCGGAAGCGGGGATCCCGTTTCCTCACATTTAAGCACTCTCATGGAGCGGAACCACCGCTTCCGCAGGGGGTGATGAGAGAGAAAAATGCTCGAACAAGTCAAAGTCCTGATCGCAGACAAGATGGACCCGCGCGCGGCCGCGATCTTCCGCGAACGCGGCATTATCGTCGATGAGAAGCCTGGCCTCTCGCCAGAGGAGTTCAATCAGATCATCGCCGACTATGAGGGCGTAGCAGTCCGGAGTTCTACCCGGATCAATGCCGCCGCCATGGACGCCGCGAATGGTGGCCTGAAAGTAATCGGCCGTGCTGGCATCGGCGTGGACACAATCGACGTTCCTGCCGCATCTGCCCGCGGGATCGTCGTCATGAACACGCCGTTCGGGAATTCGATCACCACCGCGGAGCACGCGATCGCGATGCTGTTCGCGCTCGCCCGTGAGATTCCGCAGGCCGACCAGTCGACCCAGGCCGGCAAGTGGGAAAAGAATCGCTTCATGGGGGTGGAGCTGACGGGCAAGACGCTGGGCCTCATCGGCTGCGGCAATATCGGCTCGATCGTCGCCGATCGCGCTCACGGCCTCAAGATGAAGGTCATTGCCTACGACCCGTTCCTGTCCCCGGAACGAGCCGTGGAATTAGGTGTCGAGAAGGTCGAAATCGACGACCTGCTTCCGCGCGCCGATTTCATCACGCTCCACACGCCGCTCACTGACCAGACTCGCAACATCTTGAGCCGCGAGAATCTGGCCAAGACCAGGAAGGGCGTTCGAATCGTCAACTGTGCGCGGGGCGGGCTGATCGACGAGGCGGCGCTTAAGGAGGGTTTGGAGAACGGCCATATCGCCGGCGCGGCGCTCGACGTATTCATGCAGGAGCCTGCCAAGGAAAACGTGCTGTTCGGCACGCCAGGCCTGATATGCACGCCGCATCTCGGCGCTTCGACGACAGAGGCCCAGGTCAATGTCGCGATCCAGGTCGCCGAGCAGATGAGCGATTTCCTGCTACTGGGGGGCATCACCAACGCGGTCAATGTGCCTTCGCTGTCTGCGGAAGAAGCGCCGCGGCTGAAGCCCTACATGGGATTGGCGGAGAAATTGGGCCGACTGGTCGGGCAGATCGCGGGAACCGAGATCCGCTCCATCGATATCGAGGTCGAAGGCGCGGCGGCTGAGCTCAACATCAAGCCGATCACGGGGGCGGTCCTCGCGGGCGTCATGCGCACTTGGTCGGACACGGTGAACATGGTCAACGCGCCCTATCTCGCGAAGGAACGGGGCATCGCCGTCCGCGAGATCCGGAACGAGGGCGAGGGCGATTATCACACGTTGGTCGCCGTGACGGTCGGCACAGATCATGGCCCGAAGCGCGTCGAAGGGACGTTATTCGGCAATCGCGCGCCGCGGCTCGTCAAGATTTTCGGCATTTCGGTTGAGGCGGAGCTTGCCGGCCAGATGATCTACATCGTTAATACCGACGCTCCGGGCTTCATCGGCGCGCTCGGCACGAAGCTTGGCGAGAATGGCATCAACATCGCCACCTTCAATCTCGGCCGCCGCGAGGGCGCCGGTGAAGCGGTGGCACTGGTCGCCGTCGATGATCCGATCAGCAGCGATGTGGCTGGACAGTTGAAGGCACTTCCCGGCGTGCGCGAGGTCGTTCCGCTGAGCTTCTAGGCAAAGAAAAGGGCGCTCCGAAACGATCCGGAGCGCCCTCCCTTGCCCACCCGAAGGGGGCCGATCGGCTTTACTTGTTGTTCTTCATCGCGTCCGCCGTGTTGTCGGCGGCGTCCTTCATCGCGTCGGCCTTGTTCTTCGCGGCGTCCTTCATCGCGTCAGCGGCATTGTCGCTGCTGGCCGTCATGTTGTCGGCAGCATTGCTGACGTTTGCGACCATGTTGTCGGCATTGGCGTCGACGTTTGCTTCGTAATTGTCTGCGGCTTGCGTTTCCGGGCTCTTCTTGCAGGCACCGAGGGCACCAACGCAGAGGGCCATGGCGGCAACGGTGATGACTTTCTTCATAACTGCTTTCCCCTGTAGTTCCTGTCCGGGCGAGCACGGCTGCCCGCCTCGCGAACATGCACTACGCACCGC
>DASUZY010000057.1:0-16630 GCA_036376635.1 Sphingomicrobium sp. | reverse complement strand
CCCGGCGCCCGGCCAGGCGAACATGTCGATGTCCACGACCCAATTGGCGGAGCGCTACGGCTGCGTGTCGATGACGCTGGAGATGCCGTTCAAGGACAATTTCGACCTTCCCGACGAGGTGTACGGCTGGTCGCCCCAGCGCTCGAAATATCTCGCTTTCGGCTGCCTCGATGCGCTCCACGCCATCCTTCCGGAACTCAAGGCCGCCGCCAAACAACGCGGCGCCGCGAAACAGACCGAGACCGCCTGATGCCGACGCTCGTGCTGCTGCGGCACGGCCAATCGCAGTGGAACCTCGAAAACCGGTTCACCGGCTGGTGGGATGTCGACCTGTCGCCAACTGGCGTCCAGGAGGCCCGCGCCGCCGGGCGCCTGATGCGCGACAAGGGCCTCGCCTTCGACTGCTGCTTCACCAGCGTACTTACGCGCGCGATCCGCACGCTTCACCTCGCGCTCCATGAAATGGAGCAGCTTTGGTTGCCAGTCACCAAGGATTGGCACCTCAATGAGCGGCACTATGGTGGCCTGACCGGGCTCAACAAGCAGGAGATGATCGACAAGGTCGGGGCGGAGCAGGTCAGGATCTGGCGCCGATCCTATGACATTCCGCCACCGCCGCTGGAGGCGGGAAGCCGGTATGACGTGAGCGGCGACCGGCGTTATGCGGACGTTTCGGTGCCGATGACCGAAAGCCTGAAGGACACGATCGCTCGCGCGGTGCCCTATTACGAACGCGAAATCGCACCGGCGCTCCAGGCAGGAAAGCGTGTCCTGGTTGCGGCACATGGCAACAGCCTGCGGGGCATCATCAAATATCTGTCGAAGATTGGCGACGACGAAATCGTCAGCCTGGAAATCCCGACCGGCAAGCCGATCGTCTATGAGCTCGCCGACGATCTCTCAGTCGTTCGGCATTACTATCTGGAAGACGCCTAAGCCGCGGCCTTGCGGCGATACATCGCCTCGTCCGCGCGCTCCATGATCGCGTCAGGCGTGTCGAGCGCATCGATCATTCCGACTCCGATGGCGACGCTGAGCGGCAAGGGCTCGCCGTCATGCATGAAGTCGCAGTCCGAGATCTGGTTTACGAGGCGACCGGCTGTCTCGTGCGCCGCATCTTCGTCCGAGCTTTCGAGGAGGATGCCGAACTCGTCGCCGCCGATCCGCGCGACGACGTCGCTGTGACGAACGCCGGCCGCAAGCAGGTTCGCCACCTGGATAAGCGCCTCGTCGCCCGCGCGGTGACCGAAGGTGTCGTTGATAATCTTCAGGCCGTCCAAGTCGACGAACAACATCGCCGCGTTAATTCCATAGCGATCGACTCGGGCGATCAGCCGCTCGAGCTCACGCATGAAGCCGCGGCGATTCGGGAGGTCGATCAGAGAATCACGATGTGCGAGCTGGTCGAGCTGCTCGACCCTCTCCTGTAGCCGGGCCACCTTGGCCCGAAGCAGGCTGATCTCTTCGACCAGCCGCTCACGATCGTCGGCGTCGACGACGCCGGTCAGTTCATCAGACATTGCCCCTGAGCCTTTGCTCTTGTCTGTACGCCTCACATAGCGTGATTCTAGACGCCTGAAAACGCGCGATCTTTGAGTCATCGCAACGACAACGCGAATCGCCAGTGTAAAGCTCCGATTGCCTAGCCAGAATCGGCTCCCTAAACGAGCCGCTCACTACAACTGGTTCAAGGCGGGACAATGCCAAATGCATGACGATGGGCCGCTCGTCGGCATCATCATGGGCAGCAGCTCCGATTGGGAAACGATGCGCCACGCCGCCGAAACACTCGACAAGCTCGGGGTCGCGCATGAGACGAAGGTCGTCTCCGCGCACCGGACGCCCAAGCGTCTCTACGATTATGCGCATTCCGCGCAGGATCGCGGGCTCAAGGTCGTGATCGCCGGCGCCGGGGGGGCAGCGCATCTTCCGGGGATGACGGCGTCGATGACCGCCCTGCCAGTGCTAGGGGTGCCGATCGAGACTCAGGCGCTCAAGGGAATGGATAGCCTTCTTTCGATCGTCCAGATGCCCGCCGGGGTGCCGGTTGGGACACTGGCAATCGGGAAAGCGGGCGCGATCAACGCGGCATTGCTCGCCGCCGCGATGCTGGCGACGAGCGACGAGGCGCTTGGGCGACGGTTGCGGGCCTGGCGAGAGGCGCAGACCGGATCGGTGGCCGAAGCGCCGCAATGATTCCGCCGGGCTCGACCATCGGGATCGTCGGCGGAGGCCAGCTCGGCCGGATGCTGGCAATGGCCGCGGCCCAACTAGGCTATCGCTGCCACATCTTCGATCCGCACGACGGCTCACCGGCCGCCGAAGTTTCCGCCGCCTGGACGAAAGCCGCGTTCGAGGACGTCGAAGCACTGCGAAAGTTCGGCGAGGCCGTCGATGTCGTCACCTACGAGTTCGAGAACCTCCCGGTCGAGCCCCTGAGCATCCTCAAAGAGAAACTCCGGCCCGGGACGAAGTCGCTTGCCGTTGCACAGGACCGCGCCGCCGAGAAGGAATTCATCGAACGACAGGCGCGGGTGGCGCGCTGGCGTGCCGTTTCGTCGCTGGCCGATGTCGAGGAGGCAGTCGAGCAACTTGGCCTGCCCCTTGTGCTGAAGACTCGCCGCTTTGGCTATGACGGGAAGGGCCAGGCCTGGATCCGCTCAGCGCGCGACGCGAGCTCGGCCTGGAGTGCGATTGCCGAGCAGCCCGCCGTTGCCGAAGCGGGAATCGACTTCGTATCCGAGTTCTCGGTCATCGTGGCGCGCTGGCAGGACGGGCGGCACGCCTTCTGGGACTCGGCCGAGAACGAGCATGGCGGCGGCATCCTGCGCCGCTCGACCGTTCCTTCCAGCGAGTTCATCGCGGGGCAGGTGCCCGAGGCACGCGACGCTGCACTGAGGATCGCGGAGGCCCTCGGCCACGTCGGCGTTCTCACCGTCGAGTTCTTCGCGACGAAGGACGGCCCGCTGGTCAACGAGATCGCGCCTCGCGTCCACAACAGCGGCCACTGGACCATCGAGGGTGCGGTCACCTCGCAGTTCGAGCAGCACATCCGCGCCATCTGCGACCTGCCGCCCGGGCTTACCGGCCTGATGCGCGGTGGGGCCGAGATGGAGAACCTGATCGGTGACGAAATCGATCGGTGGCCCGAGCTCGCGGCCGAGCGCGGCGCGCACCTCCACATCTATGGCAAAGGCGAAGCCCGTCCCGGCCGGAAGATGGGCCACATCACGCGCGTAAGGCGCTGATCCTTACTGCGCGTCCATGACCTGGACGGGGATGCCGAGCTTATCGAGCTGCGGCTTCACTTTTGCGGCGTCGCCAACCACCACGAAGGTGAACGCATTGGGATCGATGCCGGCACGCAGCGCCTGGTCGACCCCGCCCGCATTCAGCGCGTGATATTTCGCCGATAGCTGCTCGTAATAATTGTCCGGGCGGTGGAACATGGTCATCTGCTGCATCGCTCCAAGCACCGCGGAGCCGGTTTCGAACTCGCCTGGAAGCGCGCCGACCTGGGTCGCCACTGCCTGCTGAAGTTCGGCGCCGGTCACGCCGTTCGAGCCGGTGATGCCCTTCACCTGCTGGATCAGCTCGGCCACCGAATCACCAGTCCGATCCGCCTGGACCGGAGCGATGAGCAGGAAGGGGACAGCGTTCTCCATCAACTGGGGGACACCATAAGCGCCGTAAGACCAGCTCTTCTGTTCCCGCAGGTCCTGATTGATGCGCGAGGCGGTGCTGCCTCCAAGCACGGTCGCCCCGGCGTCAAAGGCGGTGATCTCCGATTTCGGGTCGATCGGAGTGACCTCACCGCCGTAAATCACCGACTGCGGCGAACCGGGCCGGTTGATGAGCACGATTCGCGGCGCCGTCGGCTTGGCGATCGGAGCGCCGAACGATTTCACGCCCTTCGGCGTGGAAGGATCTCTCCACGTCGCGAACGCAGCCTCCAGCTGTGGCTTGAGCTCGGCCAGCGGAAGGTCCGACACCACGAACAGCTCGGCATTGTCCGGCCTCAGCCACCGGTCCTTGAACCCCAGCAGTTGCGCCCTTGTGAAGCCCTTCACGGCGACGTCCGAACCGAGCTGCGTGCCGCCGTAGGGATGGCTCGGACCGTAGAGAAGCGCCGGCAAAGCGCGCGCTGCCATGCTGTTCGGATCGGTCTTGGCCTGCGCGATAGCGGTAACCAGCTGGCTCCGGATCCGTTCGATGTCTCCGTCGGCGAATGCCGGATGCTCGACGATGTCAGTCATCAGCTCGAGCGATGGCGCAAGATTCGGGGTCAATGCGGACAAGGCGACCGTGCTTCGATCAATGCCGCTCGACGAGGCGAGATTCGCACCGAGCCGCTCCTTGTCCTCGGCGATCTGCTGCGAAGTCCGCGTGGCGGTGCCTTCGTCGAGTAGTGACATGGTCATGTTCTGAAGGCCGCGGGCGTTCGGGCTATCCGCCGCCGAGCCCGCGTCGAAGCTCAGCACCACGTGAGTTAGGGGAGCCGCCTTCCGCTGCGCGTAGGTGACCTTAAGCCCGTTGCTGAGCGTGGTCCGCTCGATGGTCGGGAATACCAGCTGCTCCGCAGGCCCGGCTCCCGGCATCGTCCGCTTGACCGAAGGGACGGGAATGTCAGCCGAGCTCGCCTGCTTTACCGGCGCCGACTCAACGTAAGGCGGCCGCTCGCCCGGCTCGACCACGATCTCGAGCACCGGGCGGCTAAGCCACCGCTTCATCGTCGCCTGGACAGTCGCCGGCGTCAGGGCAGCAAAGGCATTGAGCTGCTTGCGATAGAACTCCGGATCGCCGGCATAGAGCTGCCCGGAAGCGAGCGATCCCGCCTGGCCGTAATTCTCGCCGGTCTTCTCGAGCGCGCGGATCTCGCCTGCCGCGGCAACGGTCGCTGCGCGACGCACCTCATCCGCCGTCGGTCCGTGAGCGAGATAGTCGGCAATCACTTCCTTCAGCCGCTTTTCGACCAGTGCGGGGTCGACGCCCGGCTTCACCGTCGCACTGATTTCGAACATTCCCACGCGGTGGAACGAGGACACGTCGGCACTTGCCGATACCGCGATCTTCTCGCCGCGCACCAGGATCCTGTCGAACCGCGAGCTGCTGAGCCCGCCGAGGATCGAAGCACCGATCCTTAGCGCCGGGCTTTGCGGGGAAAGCATGCCGGGAACGGCCCAATAGAGCTGGACGTCCGTCGCCGCGACCTGATCCTTCATCACGATCTTCTTGGGCGCGGCGAGCGTCGGCACGGTCGCCGACGCCGGGATATTCACCGGACCGCGTTTGATGGCGCCGAAATACTTCTCCATCAGCGTCCGCGCTTCGGCCGGCGTGATGTCACCGGCCAGCGCCACGACGGCGTTGTTCGGTCCATATTTGTCGATGAACCACTGCTTCACGTCGGCCAGGCTCGCGCGGTCCAGATCGTACATCGAACCGATGGTCGTGTGGTGGTAGGGATGGCCGGGCGGAAACAAGCCCTCGAGCTCGGCATATTGGACGAGGCCCTCGGGCTGATTGTCGTCCTGCCTCTTCTCGTTCTGGACTACGCCGCGCTGCAGATCGAGCCGCTTTTGGTCGAGCGCCGGGAGCAGGTAGCCCATCCGGTCGCTTTCCATGAACAGGGCCCGCTCGAGCTCGCTCTTGGGGACCGTCTCGTAATAGTTGGTGCGGTCGAACCAGGTCGACCCGTTCCAGTCGGTCGCCCCGATCTTCTCCAGGAACGGCATGATAGGCTGCCGGACGTTGTCGGAGCCGTAGAACATCAGATGCTCGTAGAGATGGGCGAAGCCCGTCTTGCCCTTGGGCTCGTCCTTCGAGCCGACATTGTACCACACGCTGACGGCCACGACCGGAGCCTTGTGGTCCTCATGGACGATCACCGTCAGGCCATTGGGCAGCTGGAACTTCGTGTATGGCAAAGCGACCTGGCGAACCAGCGTCGACAAGGAAGCGGCCGGAGGAGCGGCGGCGGCGACCGCCGCAACAGGTGTAAGGAATGTCGCGCAGGCGAGCAGAGCGAGTCGGCCGAGATGGCGCATCAGCTTGATTTCTCCGGTGAAATTTCGAGCGGCGAGCGCGAACTTAACGACAGATCGGCCCGACGCAACTTCCCGGCCTCAGGCGCGAGGACTTTTCGATCAACGGATGCTTGACGATCCAGCCGCTGGGGCCTTTGGCTTGGCCGATGGAGCTTCCCGCCCCTCGGCCCATGTCCGAATATCGCGACGTCGATGTTGCGACGTTCCGCGAGGTCATTCGCCCGGCAGCCCAGCCGGCGGTCATGCGTGGGCTCGCAGCGGATTGGCCCGCGGTGGCCGCGGCGCGGCGCTCGGACGAGGACTTCGTCGCCTACGTCAGGCGCTTTATGACGGGCCGTGCTTACGGCACGATCATCGGCCCTCCCGAGATCGAGGGCCGGTTTCTCTACAATGACGATTTGACCTCGCTGAACTTCCAGCGCGGCACGTCCAATCTCAGCGACTTCTTCGATTTCATGCTGCGGGACCGGGGCAATCCGCGGCCTCACGCCGTCGCCGTTCAATCGGAGCATATCCCCGGAATCCTGCCCGGCTTCGAACAGGAAAACCGGATCGACCTGCTTTCCGCGGACGTGGTTCCCCGCGCCTGGATCGGCAACCGGCTCCGCGTCGCGCCGCACTACGACCTGATGGAGAATATCGGGGTGGTCGTGGCCGGGCGGCGAAGCTTCATCATGTTCCCGCCGGACCAGCTCAAGAACCTCTACGCGGGGCCGCTCGAGCTTACCCCCGCCGGCACGCCCGTAAGCCTGGTCGATCCGCTGAACCCCGACCTCGACCGGTTTCCCCGCTTCGCCGAAGCCATGAAATTCGCCCGGGCTGCCGTCCTTGAGCCAGGCGACGCGATCTACATGCCGTTCCACTGGTGGCACGGCATCGACTCGCTCGAGCCGATCAACCTGTTCGTCAATTACTGGTGGAACGATCGCCGCCCCGAAACCGGCAATCCTTATGCCGCGCTGATCCACGCGCTATACGCGATCAAGTCGCTCCCGGCCGACCAGCGGGAGGTGTGGCGCGGCGAGTTCGAACATTACATATTCAGTGCCAACGGAGATCCGGGCGAGCATCTTCCGCCGCATGCCCGGGGGATGCTTGGTGAGCTCGACGCCGAACAGCTGGGACGGCTGCGCGCGACACTTCGTCAAATCATGGAACGGATCTAGCGCTTCGATTTTCACGGTTGACGGCGAGCCGCAGCGTCCCTTAGCTCGCGCGCATGACGTTCGACGCCACCATTGCGACCCTTCGCGCACCTGCTTGCGGGCAGGGCGGCTGGTGGCGCTGGCGTTCGGAACCGGCGGGCGCAGACGCGTGGCGATGGCGTAAGGGCTAGGATCCCTTCAGCCACTTCCACCCAAGGCCCGCCCTCACCGGCGGGCTTTTTTGTTGCCTGCTTCGCCTGTCCGAAAGTCCGTCATGAATATTGTCATCACCCAAATCGGCCGACGCCGAGCGCGCATGTCCGCGCTCCTCCTCATCGGCTCAATGTTGTCCGCTCCGGCGATCGCCGCGCAGGACGACAATGGCCAGATCGTCGTCACCGGCTCGCGCCTTCCTGCCGGGGTCCGCGCACCGACGCCCCTGACTGTGCTCGGCAGCCAGGCGATCGAGGATCGCAACCCTGCAACGCTCGGCGAGGTGCTTCAGCAAATCCCGAGCTTCGGCGCGATCGATTCTCCCAACACCGCGGGGGTCACTTCGCGCGGCGGCGGGCAGATCAACCCGGACCTTCGCGGCCTCGGAGCGACGCGCACGCTGGTCCTGATCGACGGGCGGCGGCACGTGCCGACATCGACGACGGGGTCAGTCGATCTGAAGGTGGTCCCGACGCTGCTCGTCGACCGGGTGGAAGTGGTCACCGGCGGCGCCTCGGCGGCCTACGGATCGGATGCTGTCTCGGGCGTCGTGAACATCGTGCTCAAGGACAAGCTGCAAGGCATTCGCGGCACTGCCCAATACGGCATCTCCGAACATGGCGACGGCGTCGAGCGCCGGCTTTCGCTTGCCGGCGGGAGCGAGTTCGCGGGTGGCCGAGGCCATTTCATGGCCGGCTTCGATTATGTGAACATCGGCGGAGTCGGAACCCAGCTGACGCGAGATTGGGGCCGCCGGGACGTTGGTCTGATCACCAATTCGAACTTCGCCACCAACGGCCTGCCGAATTACATCATCTCGTCGAACGTCCATTCTGCGATCACCACGCCGGGTGGACTGATCGTCAGCGGTCCCCTCAAGGGTATCGCTTTTGGACCCGGGGGAACGACGTTCAATTACAACTTCGGCCAGGTCTTCGGCAGCACGATGATCGGTGGTGACGGCGCCAACCAGAACGAGAACCTGCTCGCGCTACTCGGCACGCCCATCAGATCGATCAATGCGCTAGCGAGTGCCAAGTTCGACCTCACTTCCCAGGTTCAGCTATTCGCCGAGGTGTCGGGCGGCCAATCGAACACCGGCGGTGCGAGCCAGGAGGCGCGCGACCGCGGCAACCTCGTCATCAAGCGCGACAATGCTTTCCTGCCCGCCTCCGTGCGCAACCTGATGATCGCCGACAATCTTCAGACGATCACGATCGGCCGCGTCAGTAACGACACCGCCAAGATCCAGCTCGATCGGGACGAATCGACCTATGAGGCGGTCGCCGGAGTCACCGCACGTTTCGGTCCGTGGACGGCGGACGCATCGGCGCAGTTTGGACGCTACACCTACGATCTCGATTTCGGGCCGAACAATCGCAAGCAGACGGAATATCTGAACGCGGTCGATGCCGTGGTCGACCCCGCGACTGGAAACGTCGTCTGCCGCTCGAGGGCCGCAGGGTGCATCCCGGTCAACGTGTTCGGCGACGGCTCGTTGGCCCTCAATCCCTACGTCAACGGAACCGCCGAGTTCCGGTTGGTCAACACGCAGGCTGTCGGCTCCGCGAACCTGCGCGGCACCCCCTTCTCGACCTGGGCTGGGCCAGTCGCCCTCGCGCTCGGCGTCGAGGCACGGCGCGACCACGCCGTCGGCACGTCGGACCCGATTTCGCAGCGGGTCAATGCGAACGGGTCGATCGGCGGATGGCTGCTCGGCAACCAATTGCCCGAAACCGGCACGATCAAGGTGTTCGAGACCTATGCCGAGGCGCAGGCGCCGCTGGCCAAGGACCTTCGCTTTGCTCGTGAGCTCAGCATCAACGGCGCGGTCCGCCGGACTCACTATTCGTTGAGCGGCACGGTCTACACGTGGAAGATCGGAGGCCTCTACGAGCCGTTTGGCGGGCTGCGTCTACGCGCGACGCGATCGCGTGACATCCGGGCACCGAATATCAGCGAGCTGTTCGAGAATGGCGGCAGCTCGAACACCAACGTATTCGACCCGGTGCTCGGCCGCTCGGTGCAAATCCGCGAGATCGAAGCCGGCAACCCGAACCTCAAACCGGAGAAAGCCGATACGCTGACCGCCGGTGCGACCATTCAGCCGCGCTTCCTGCCGCGCGTCACCGCATCGGTCGATTATTACGACATCAAGATCAAGGACGCGATCGCAGCGCTCGGCGCGCCGACGCTGGCGCAAGGCTGCTTCGCCGGAAATCAGCTCTACTGCCAGGCCATCACGTTCAATCCCGACGGAAGCATCGCCTTCATTACCAATGGGCGGCTCAACCTTGCGCAGGCAGCCACACGCGGCATCGACTTCGAGGTCAATTACGCGCAGCCACGGCTATTCGGCGGGACATTGACGACGAAGCTGCTGGCCACCCGTGTGCTGAAGCTCACGTCGACCACCCCCGCCGGAGTCCAGGATCGACTGGGGCAGGTAAGCAATTTCAACCGGACCGCCGGCGTCCCCAAATGGACCGGCGATGCTTTCCTCGATTATAGCCGAGGACCGGCGCACGTCGGGCTCCAGGTCCGCTACATCGGCGCGGGCGTGTTTGGCACGATCCTTCACGAAGGAACGGGCGCGAACTCGGTGAATGACAATCATGTGCCGGCGTTCGTCTATCTGAACCCATCGGCAAGCTATCGCTTCGGGCTGCCGCGCGGCCGTTCGGTCGAGTTGTTCGGATCGATCAACAACCTCCTCGACAAGGATCCGCCGATGATCCCGTCTGGCGCCGCCGGCGGCATCAACGAGAGCAGCACCAACGGCCAGTTCTACGACGTCGTCGGCCGCTTCTTCCGCTTCGGCGCGCGCTTCACCCTCTAGCTCAGGACCATAGACATGATGCGTTCACTCCTGCTCACCATCGCAACGCTCAGCTCGTCGACAGTGCTCGCTCAAGGAGCTCCGGCCGACCTCATCATCCGCGACGCGCATATCGTCACGGTCGATCCGAGATTCTCGATCGCCCAGGCAGCGGCAATCCGCGACGGCAAGTTCATCGCGGTCGGAACCGATGCAGCGGTGCTCAAGACCAGAGGTCCAAAGACCGAGGTTGTCGACCTTCGCGGACAGACTGTACTGCCCGGCTTCAACGATACGCACGTTCACTTGACCGCCGGCAAGGATCTCGAGACCGAGGTCGACCTCACGCACATCGGATCGATCAAGGACATCCAGGCCGCGATTGCCGCGCGCGTGAAGCAATCGAAGCCGGATGAGCCGATCGTCGGCACCCGCGGGTGGTGGGAGTATCAACTCGCCGAAGGGCGTCTCCCGACCCGCGCCGACCTCGACGCGGTTGCGCCGAACAACCCGGTGATGATCCCGGGTCCTCACTATGTGATTGCAAACAGCCTCGCGCTGAAACTGGCTGCAGTCACGCGCGACACGCTCGATCCGCAGGGCGGGCAGATTTACAAGGATGCAAACGGAGAGCCGACCGGTCTCCTGATGGACAATGCCAGCCGCTTCGTCCGCAAGTTCATGCCGAAGCCCACGGAAACGCAGCAGATCGCAGGGATGAAGCGAGTGCTCGCGCTGGTGAACAGTCACGGCCTGACCAGTGCGGGCGATCCCAGCGGAAGCGTCGAAGATGCCGCGATGTACCGGCGGCTGCGTGATCAGGGTTTGCTCACCGTCCGGCTCGACTTCGCCTACAACATCGATCCGGCCGAACCGCTCGACAAGGCGGAAGCGGAGCTAAAGGCGCTTCCCAAGCCTGGCGCCGACGGCGATGGCATGTTCCGTGCCGACGAGATTGGCGAGACCGGCCTCGACGGTGCGGAGCTTACGGCGCTGCTCGAGCACGACTATCCGGGAAAGCCCGGCTATCGCGGTTTGCAGAAGGTACCGACCGAGCAGTTCAAGCGCTTCGCGGCGCTCGTCGCGAAATACAATTATCGTCTTCGCCCGCACGCCGTCGGCGACGCAGCGATCGACGAGGCGCTCGACGCGTTCGAATATGCCAACGCACAGACCTCGCTCAGTGGACGCCGCTGGATGATCGACCATGCCTTTCTGCTGGGTCCGCAGCATTACGCCCGCGTCAAGCGGCTCGGCCTCATCATCAACTCGCAGTACATGCACAATTACGAACTTGGGGCGCTGATCCTCAAGGCATGGAAGCGGCCGCTCGCCGATCGGAGCGAGCCTTATGCCGAGTGGCTCAGGAACGGCTTGATGTTCGCCGGCGGGTCAGACGGTCCGATTTCCTATTATGCCGAACCGCTCAAGGAGATTTACGGCGAGGTGACCCGCGGCACCCAGTGGGGCGGGCGTCTCGGCCCCGACCAGGGGATCAGCCGTGCCGACGCCATCCGCTCGGTGACGATCAATGGTGCCTACACGACGTTCGAGGAGAAAGTGAAAGGCTCGATCGAGCCGGGTAAATATGCCGACTTCGTCGTGCTGTCGGGCGATGTCCTAAAGGTTCCGGCCGAGCAGATCCGCGACCTTCAGGTGCGCGCGACGGTACTTGGCGGACGGACGGTTTACGGCTCACTCGGCGTTCGCTGAACTTTATTTCGGGAGAGCGCCGAGCCGTTCGAGTCGCGCTCTCCCTCCGACTCATCGAAACTGTTACGGGCGCGCCACGTCACGGCCGACCTAAGCGTTCGACGGTCCTGTTCTTGCCCGCCCATTGATCGACTCGCGACCGGCGCCGGTCCCGCCGATCGGCATTCAATGGAAAGGGGCGGCACATGCCATTCATCACCACTCGCGACGGCACCGAGATTTTCTACAAGGATTGGGGTCCGAAGGCGGCTCAACCGATCGTGTTCAGCCACGGCTGGCCATTGAGTGCCGACGACTGGGACAACCAGCTGCTGTTCTTCCGCGGACAGGGTTATCGCGTGATCGCTCACGACCGCCGTGGGCACGGCCGCTCGGGACAGCCCGATTTCGGGAACGACATGGACACCTATGTCGCCGATCTCACCGACCTTACCGATCAGCTGAACCTGCAGAACGCAATCCACATCGGCCATTCGACCGGTGGTGGCGAAGTGATCCGCTATGTCGCACGAGCCAAGCCCGGGCGCGTCGCAAAGGCCGTCACGATCAGCGCGATTCCACCGGTCATGGTGAAGAAAGACTCCAATCCCCTTGGTACTCCGATCGAGGTGTTCGACGGCTTCCGCGCAGCGCTCGCCGCAAACCGCGCCCAATTCTATCTCGATGTGGCGGCAGGCCCGTTTTACAATTTCAACAAGACAGGGGTCGCCCCAATCGAAGGCCTCGTCCGGAACTGGTGGCGGCAAGGCATGATGGGCGGGGCAAATGCCGGCTACGATTGCATCAAGGTGTTTTCGGAGACCGGCTTCACCGAGGACCTGAAGGCAATCGAAGTGCCGGTGCTGGTGATGCATAGTCACGACGATCAGGTCGTCCCCTTCGCGGACTCGGCGCCGCTCGCCGTCCAGCTTTTGAAGCAAGGGACGCTCAAGACCTATGCCGACAACCTGCCGCACGGGATGATGACCACCCACCCGGACATCATCAACGCCGACATCCTTGCCTTCATTCGGGGCGAGCCGGTCGGCCAGAAGGCGGCGGAAGCGCCGGCGATAATCGCCGAGCCGATTCCGGTGGCGTGACTCCTACCTGCCGGGCCGCCTAAAGTGCGGCCCGGCACCTTTCATTGCCTTTCAAGGGAGGCGCATGACCGAAGCACTTGGGCAGACATATGCCACGCGCGGGGACCAGATGTTTCTCCGCTTCAGCGATGCCGAGATCGAGCGGCTGTCCCGCTTCGGTGAGCAGCGGAGCTACAAGACCGGGGAGATGCTGGCCAAGCGCGGCGAGGTCGGCCCCGGACTGATGCTGATCCTGTCCGGAAGGGTTGACGTGACTCAGCCGAACGGAGGTGAGGCGAGACACATCGTCACCCACGAACGCGGCAATTTCATGGGCGAGCTCGCACAGCTCTCGGGCCGTCCCTACCTCGTCGACGAACAAGCGCTGACCGATGTCGAGGCCATCGCAATCCAGGCCGACAGGCTGCGCGCCCTGCTCATCGCCGAGGCCGACCTCGGCGAGCGGATCATGCGCGCCTTGATCCTCCGCCGCGTTGGTTTGATCGAGTCCGGAGCGGGGCCGATCGTCGTCGGCAGCGAGGACAATCCGGACGTACTCCGGATCGTGAACTTCCTCCGGCGCAACGGTCATCCCTACCAGCAGCTCAACCCTGCGAACGACAATTGCGCAAGAACCTTGGTCGAGCGGTTCAGCGTCATGCCTGAAGAGCTGCCGATCGTGCTCTGCCCCTCGGGCCAGCTGCTCCGCAATCCGAACGAAGCGCAACTTGGCCGGTGCGTCGGGATGCTGGGCCCGATTGATGCCGCGAAAGTCTATGATGTCGTGGTGATCGGTGCCGGACCGGCGGGTCTAGCAACGTCCGTGTATGCCGGGTCGGAGGGACTGTCCGTCCTTGCGATCGACTGCCGCTCGTTCGGCGGCCAGGCAGGGGCCTCGGCCCGAATCGAGAATTACCTGGGCTTCCCGACCGGAATATCAGGCATGGCGCTGATGGGCCGGGCGTTCAGCCAGGCGCAGAAATTCGGCGTCGAGATCCTGATCCCGGACGAGGCGGTAAAGCTGGAGTGCGGCAATGATCCCTGTCACGTCCAGATCGGCACCGGGGAGCGTATCCAGGCCCGCTCGGTCGTGATCGCGACCGGTGCCCGGTACCGCCGTCTCGACGTCGATCGGCTCGATGAATTCGAGGGCGCTTCGATCCATTACTGGGCGTCGCCGCTCGAAGCCGACCTTTGCGCCGATCAGGAAGTGGCCTTGGTCGGCGGCGGCAACTCGGCCGGACAGGCCACCGTTTTCCTCTCCAGCCGGGCCCGCCGGGTGACCCTGATCGCTCGAAGACCGCTCGCCGAGACCATGTCTCACTATCTGATCGAACGGATCGAGGCTCAGCCCAACATCGACGTAGTCATCGGCTGCGAGGTCGCTGCACTGGAAGGGGCCGAGGGCGAACTGCAAGCGGTAAGCTGGCGCGATCGAAGGTCGGGCGAAGTGACAAGCCGAGACGTGCGCTACCTGTTCTCCTTCATCGGCGCCGTGCCCAATACCGACTGGCTTGCGACATCGGGAATCAAGCTCGATGAACGTGGCTTCGTTCTTTCGGGAGAAGACCTCGACAGTGACCGCCTGCCGCTGGAGACCAGCCGTCGCGGGATCTTCGCCGTCGGCGACGTCCGGGCCTGTTCGGTCAAGCGCGTTGCGGCCGCGGTCGGCGACGGAGCCCAGGTCGTTGCCGCGATCCATAAGTACCTCGCCGAACCCCACGCAAGCGAGAGGCCCGTGCTGGTCGCGGAGCCGGTGCGGGCGGCGTAGCCAAAAAGAAAAGGGCGGCCAACCGAAGCGGACCGCCCCTTGGCCGCGACATCGAAGGGGTACGTTGCCCGGCCTAGCCTGTCAGGCGAACTGCGCAGAGCGGGTCGGCCGCCTGCGCATAGCCATGCCGATCGCGGCGAACCCGAGCAGCATCATCGCCCAGGCCGCGGGTTCAGGAACTGCGGACGGCACGGTCGTGTAGAGCACCGCGTCGGACGCCGCCGTGATGCCCAGATTGATCGAGTTGGTCGGCTGCGTGAAATTGAACTGGAAGAATCCAGTCGAATTGCCAACGCTCGAGCCGTTGCCGAAGTGAATGCCGATGATCGTATTTCCGAACAATGGCGTTCCGAAGTTCAGCACGGTCCCGCCGTTCGTTTCGACCTTCGTGTAATTGTTGAAATCCGTGAAGGTGAAGCCAAGCGCCGCGAGCGCATCGGTCTGCGTCTGCACGTCCGCCGAGCTATTATCGAGCACGTTTCCGTCGAACCAGCCTGCACAGCTGGTGGCTGACGTGCCCCCGGTCGTTGCCGTGAGCAGCGTCTCGGATGCGGTGCAAGTCACCGGAACCGTTGCAAAGGCTGGACTGGCGGCGGCGATGGAGAGTGCCATGGCGGGAATGACGGAACGCAACTTCATGCAACCCTCCACACAACAAGGTTCGAACTGGGAAGCCTGTTAGCGTGGTTAACCCCGCCCGGGCGCCTAAGTTCCTAAAGCAGAAACGAAATTTTCCATTGGCTGTTTCCGATGGTCACTTCGAAGCGTTTTCGACGGTTGCTTCGCGAAATGCCGGGCGTAGAGGTTGGCGATGCTCACGGTCGCGCTGCTAATCGTCTCGAATATCTTCATGACGGTCGCCTGGTACGGACAGCTTCGTTTTCCGCATTGGACGATCGGGACGGCTATCATCGTCGGATGGAGCGTAGCGCTGTTTGAATATTGCTTCGCCGTCCCCGCAAACAGGATCGGCTATTTCCACGGCTTCACAGGCGGGCAGCTCAAGATCACCCAGGAGATCATCACGTTGACGATCTTCGGAATTTTCGCCGCAGTCGTGCTGAAGGAGCCGATCGGCTGGCGCTATCTTGGCGCAATCGCCTGCATGATGGGTGCCGCGGCCTTCATGTTCGTCGGACGAAGCTGACGCCGACAACGGCACCCTGCCTTTCCAGGATCAGCTGGTCGCGGGCGGCGCTTTGGACGGAATTCACTAGGCGAAGACCCTAACTTTCGATAGGGGTATCGCTCCGTTGCCCTTGACGGCGGCGACGGCCCGGCGTCTCCCCAGTTAGGCGCCGGGCCGCCGCTTGGACGGCCTCAGGCCGCCGCTCGACGGGCGAAGTCGAACTGGATCCCCGTGCGGTCGTACCCGCCCCAGACGACTTCGGCGAACAGTGACCGTTGGCCGACTTTCAATTCGAGCTGTGTTCCCGGTGCGGGAAGATTGCGCCCGAGGAGGCGAGCGCCGCACAGCGTGAGGTCTTCGATGAGCACGGAGCGAGTTCCGTGGATGGACAGGGTTGCGCCAGGAATGCTCACCTTCCTGCGCCGGATCCATCGCCGACCGCCTGGACCGTCGAGCCGCTTTCCGAAACTGGCCATATTAAAACTCCCATGAGCGTGGTCGCAGGAGTTATGGCCACTCGTCACTCACGCCTTCAATCGCGCCTTCGCGCGCGTCCTATTGCGAGACAAGATCGCCGGACTGGCGCCCGCGACTAATGACGTCGGCGTGGCGGATCGGCTGGCGGGGGCGCCTCTGGAACAGGCGAGACGCCGCCGAGCTGGGCGACCAGTTTTTTGTATGCATCGAGATAAGCGAGCACGATAACCTGGCCGATCTCGGTGTTCTGATAACC
>DASUZY010000056.1:0-22897 GCA_036376635.1 Sphingomicrobium sp. | reverse complement strand
GCAGTGAACCCGAGGACGAAGGGCAGCTGCACCGGCGCGATCAGAAGTCCGCACAGGCCGGTGAAGACGACAAGATACATGACCCGCGGCTTGGTCAGCGCGAGGAAGTCGCGCCAGTCCGCCGGCAGCGCGGCTGGATTGCTCAGCTCCAGGGTGGGCATGGCGCGGCCTATAAGAGGTCGCGAGATAGAGGAAAACCCCTCTCCCGCAGCTGGGCATGGGCGGCTAACCTATGAGAATGCTAACCCGAATCGCCCTCCTCTTGGCCGCCTTCACCGCCGCGCCTCTCCTCGCTCAAACAGCTCCCGTGCCGTCGACCCCCGTGGCTCCGGCGCCGAAGGAGGACCTTGTCCCGGTCGCGATCGATACCAGTCTGGGTCGAATCGTCATCGCGCTGGATCGCGGCAGGGCACCGATAACGACCGCCAACTTCCTGCACTACGTCGACACCCATCGCTACGATGGCCAGAATTTTTACCGCGCAATGCACATGACGTCGGCTGAAGGCGGAGGTGGCCTGATACAGGGCGGCATCACTACCGATGTCCGCAAGCTCTATCCGCCGATCGCCCACGAGGCGACCAGTCAGACTGGTATTCACAATGTTGCCGGCGCGATCTCGATGGCGGCGGCCGGTCCGGGAACGGCTCGGGCAGACTTCTTCATTTTGCTTTCCGACATGCCAGGGCTGGATGCTGGCGGGCCCGGCGGCGATGCCAATGGCTTCGCGGCCTTCGGTCACGTCATCGAGGGAATGGATGTCGTAAAGGCCATCTGGAATTCACCTATTTCCGCCACCAAGGGTGAGGACGCAATGAAGGGTCAGATGCTCGACCCGGTCATAAAGATCATCAAGGCTGAACGGGTGAAATAGCTGCGCCTAAAGCCCGAGCCGCTGTTTGGCCTGAGACATGATCTTGTCGAATCGCGGGTCGTCGCGCAGCGAATCGAGGTCGGTGTCCGATTCCGCGATCCGAAGCTGATATTCCCCGGCGCGTAACAACGTCGAACTCAACATCTTCAGGGCTTCTTCCTTGTCGCCAAGGAAAGCTGCCAGCACGCATGTAAAATTATAGCGCATCGTGACGTTTTCCGGGTCGACCAGAAGCGCTCGTTCAATCCATTCGCGGCTCTTTTCCTTTTCACCGAGCAGGGCGTAGCCGCCAGCCAGAATGCCAAGGGCAGCGCCGTTGCTCGGGTCCTGCTGAACCGCCGTCTGCGACTCCGACACCATTTTCTTGCCGGCTTCGCGAAGCTTGGCGGACGCGTCGAGTGCCATGTAGCAGGTCGAGAGCATCGCCCATGCATGGAAGTCGCCTTCCATCAGCTCGACAGCCCGCTCGTAATGCCGCGTGGCGCGCTCCACCTCGCGCTGCGAAAGGAAAAATCTTCCTGCCTCCTTGTTCACCTCCCAAGAGTCAGCGCCGAGGCTTAGAGCCTTCTCCATCTCCTTCGCAGCCTCCTCATCCTGGTTGCGCTGAAGGAGCCGCTTGACGATCGGTAGGCGGGCCCAGGGAATATCCGGATCGATCGAAAGAGCAGCGTTGGCCGCGGCAAAGCCGTCGTCCATGTCCCGCCCGAATGCGTATCGAAGGCTGGATTGCGCAAGCGCCAGCAAGGCCCAGGCATCCGCATAATAAGGATCGATCTCGACCGCCCTGCTGCAGATCCGCATGACGCGCTCTTCGCGCCGGGCGTCGCCGTGATTGCCAGTCACCCAATATTGCCGCGCCAGCAGATAGAGGTTGTAAGCCTCCGCACTCTCGGTGCGGCGTTTGGCCAACGCCTTCTTCTCGTCTGGCAGCAGCCTGAGCTTCAATGCCGTGACGATAGCGTTCGAGATTTCGTCCTGGATGGCGAAAATGTCGGTGAGTTCCCGGTCGAATCGCTGGGCCCAGACGTGGCCTCCGGAAGCGCCATCGATCAGCTGGGCGTTGATACGAACGCGATCGCCAACCTTGCGGACGCTGCCCTCGAGCACGTGACTGGCGGACAGTGCTCGCGCCACTTCACACACGTTGACCGAGCGGCCCTTGAAGGTGAACGCAGTGTTTCTCGCAATGACTTCGAGTGCCGACACTTGCGACAAGTCGGTCGTGATGTCCTCGCTGATCCCGTCGCTGAAATATTCCTGCTCGGGATCACCGCTCATGTTCTGGAATGGCAGTACACAAATCGAGACGTCGCGCGACTTGATCCTTTTGCTCTCCTGCGGAGCCGGGGCCCCGGTCAGCTCGCCAACGCTCGCGAGCAGCTTGCGCCAGCCGGGTGAAGTCCGCTGTCCATCCCAACCCTTGAGGTCGGCGCACTGGATCTGGTTGAAGGGCATGGGAGGTGACGACCCGTCGAGACTGACCTGAACGAGGCTCTTCGCCGCCCGGGCCGCATCCGCCTCCGCACGAACCCAGTGCGATTTCGCGGCCTCCCCGGACCACAGCACGACCACCGCTGCGGCGCCATTGACTCGCTCCTCGATCACCTCTGCATAGGCGCGGTGGGCCGGAAGTTCGTCGTCGCGCCAGACATCAAATCCCGCGCTCCGCAATTCGTCGGCTATATGGCGCGCGAGCGGCTCGTCCGCCCGCGCATAGGAGATGAAGACGTGCGACACGCCCCGCCTTACTCGGCGGTGGTCGGGTCGATCGTCGTCTTCACCTGAGAGATTTTGTTCGCCGGGAAGCCGCCGCGCTGCGCGTGCTCGCGGATCATCTCCTCGTTCGGGGCTCGGTAGATGCAGTAGATCTTGTTGTCCGTGACGTAGGAATGAACCCATTGGATCTGCGGACCCAAATCGCGCAGCACTGAACAGGATGTCTGCGACGCATTTTTAAGATCAGCTGGACCAAGCTGACCAACGCCCGGCATCTCGCGTTCGATCACATATTCAGGCATCGATTTTCCCCTGCACGCCTGTTGACCCGACGGTCCTCATAGCAGGCGGACTGCGAAATGTCCGCTGGGCGACGGGTGATGAGAAAAAGGCCGGGACTGCTTCCAGCCCCGGCCTCCCCTTTGAACTTGCGCGTAACGCCTAGTCGATGCGCGGAAGCGTCGAATATTGGTGGAACGGCGGCGGGCTCGACAGTGTCCATTCCAGCGTCGTCGCGCCCTCGCCCCACGGATTGGCCGGAGCCTTCTTGCCGGCAGTGAAGGCGTAGATCAGGTTCAGGAAGAACACCCCGACGCCGGCGATGGTGATCATGTAACCGACCGTTGAGATGTAGTTCCAATGGGCGAATGCCGGCGTGTAATCCGGAATACGCCGCGGCATGCCGTCGAGCCCGAGGAAGTGCATCGGGAAGAAGACGATGTTCACGCCGACGAACATCAGGAAGAAGTGCAGCTTGCCAAGCGCCTCGCTGTACATCCGCCCGCTCATCTTCGGGAACCAGTAGTAGAAGCCTGCGAAGATTGAGAAGATGGCGCCGAGGCTGAGCACATAGTGGAAGTGCGCCACCACGTAATACGTGTCGGTCATGTACGTGTCGACACCGCCATTCGCGAGCACAACGCCGGTGACGCCGCCCACCGTGAACAGGAAGATGAAGCCGATCGCCCAAAGCATCGGCGTCTCGAACGAGATCGAGCCGCCCCACATCGTGGCAATCCAGCTGAAAATCTTTACCCCGGTCGGCACCGCGATGATCATCGTTGCAGCCGTGAAGTACATCTTCTCGTCGACACTCATGCCCGTGATGAACATGTGGTGCGCCCAGACGACGAAGCCGATCACGCCGATCGCGACCATCGCGTAGGCCATGCCGAGATAGCCGAACACCGGCTTGCGGCTGAAGGTCGCGACGATCTGGCTGATCATGCCGAAGCCCGGCAGGATCATGATGTAAACTTCCGGATGGCCGAAGAACCAGAACAGGTGCTGGTAAAGCACGACGTTCCCGCCGCCGGCCGCATCAAAGAAGGCCGTGCCGAAGTTGCGGTCGGTCAATAGCATCGTAATTGCGCCGGCAAGGACCGGGAGCGACAGCAGCAAAAGGAAGGCGGTGACCAGCACCGACCATACGAACAGCGGCATCTTGTGCAGGGTCATGCCCGGCGCGCGCATGTTGAAGATGGTCGTGATGAAGTTGATCGCGCCGAGGATCGAACTCGCGCCCGCCAGATGGAGCGAGAAAATCACCATGTCGACGGCCGGTCCCGAAGAGCCCGAGGTCGAGAGCGGCGCGTAAAGCGTCCAGCCCGTGCCTGCGCCAAGCCCCGTGCCGCCGCTCACGAAGGTGGAACCGAGCAGCAGGAAGAAGGACGGGACGAGCAGCCAGAAGCTGATGTTGTTCATCCGCGGGAAGGCCATGTCCGGAGCGCCGATCATCAGCGGCACGAACCAGTTGCCGAACCCGCCCATCATTGCCGGCATGACGGTAAAGAACACCATGATCAGGCCGTGAGCGGTGATCAGCACGTTCCAGTGATGGGTCCATTCATCGAAGTTCGCCGTGCCGGCGCCGATCGGCCACGCGCGGTTCAGAACCTGAATGCCGGGCTCCATCAATTCCCAGCGCATAATCCCGGAGATCGACCCGCCGATGACGCCGGCGATGATCGCGAAGATCAGATAGAGTGTGCCGATGTCCTTGTGGTTGGTCGACATGAACCAGCGGACGAAGAAGCCGGGCTTGTGGTCCGCATCGTGGTGCGAATCGTGCGCCTCGTGCGGCTTGAGATGAAGCGAGTCAGCAGTGGTGCTCATGGGGCTACAGGTCCGTGGTTAAGCGTTGCCGGTCGCGCGGTTGGCGACGTTTTTGTTGTTCGGTGCGGGCGTCGGCGTCGTCGCCGTGCCGGGAGTTGCCGGGGCGGGAGTCGAAACGCCGCCGCCATTTCCGCCAGACGCGGCAGGTGCCGCGGGTTTGGCGCCAGGCATATGGCCCCCGTTCTGCGCGATCCATTGCGCGAACTTGTCGGGCGACGTCACCTCGACCGCGATGGGCATGAAGCCGTGACGGGCGCCACACAGCTCGGAGCATTGACCGAAATAAACGCCCTGACGATTGGTCATCGCCCAGGTCTCGTGCAGCTGCCCGGGGTTGGCGTCCTGTTTCAACCAGAAGGCCGGAACGGCGAAACTGTGAATCACGTCGTCCGCGGTAACGATGAACTTCACGACCTTGCCGGCCGGAAGGACAAGCCGATTGTCGACCGCCAGCAGGGGCGGCCCGTCGTCATTGGTCCGGGCTCGCTGGTTGGCCTGCCGGGTCGGATCGTTGGCTTCCTTCAGCATATAGCTGTCGAAGCTGACGCCATAGTCAGGCAGCTCGTAGGACCAGTACCACTGGTGGCCCGTAACCTTGACGGTGACGTCCGCGGGCGGCGGCGAATATTGGTGGCGCAGAAGCCGGATCGACGGGATCGCGATCGCAACCAGGATCAGGACGGGTACCAGCGTCCACACGACCTCGATGACAGTATTATGCGAGTTGCGCGACGGCACTGGGTTCGCCCCTCGGCGGTAGCGAAACAGCGCCCACACCAGCAGGACGAGTACGAAAGCACTGATGATCGCGCATAGCGGCAGCAGCCAGTAATTGTGGAACCCAAGCGCTTCTTCGCCGATCGGTGTGACCTGGTCCTGGATCCCCTTGCGTCCGTCTGGCTCGCCAATTCCCGGAGTCGGAATGGCGTGGCCGACGCTGCCGGGAACAACCGCAGCGGGCTGTGCAGCGTCAGGCTTGCCCGGGTTCTGGGCCGTACCCGCGGGAGGCGTTGGAACCGTCGTCGCTGTGGCATTCTGGGCGGGCGTATTAGTCTGGCCTTGTGCGGCTACCGGTGTGAGCCCGGCCGCGGCCAAGGCAATCGCCCATCCAATCAGTCTCATCTTCACCCCAGGTTGGAACCCGAAATGCCGCGGGTCTGCGGCTCCGGAACTATGGGTCCTATAAGCGCGGCTTTCGGGAGCCTCAAGCGGGACTTCCGGTCAGGTGTTGAAGGGCCATTGGTGACGGCCTAATGCCGCGGTTGATGATGAGCGACGATCAGATCCTGGCCGAGTTCCGGGCGGCCGAGGCCCTGCTCGAGGGACATTTCATCCTGTCGTCAGGCCTTCGCAGCCCCAAATATCTGCAGTGCGCTCGCGTGCTGATGGATCCGGCACGGGCCGAGCGGCTGGCGCAGGCGCTCGCAGCCAAGATCCCGGCGGAGGTCCGTGACCAGGTCGAGGCTGTAGTCTCACCGGCAATGGGCGGGGTGATCATTGGTCATGAAATGGGCCGGGCGCTGGGCAGGCCGGCAATGTTCGTCGAGCGACCGCAGGGTGTGTTTGAGCTCCGTCGTGGCTTTCATCTCGATCCGGGCACCAAGGTGCTGATGGTCGAGGATGTCGTGACCACCGGTCTGTCGTCGCGCGAGGCCATCGAAGCGGTGCGCAAAGCGGGCGGCGACGTGATCGCCGAGGCGGCGCTGGTCGATCGATCGTCGGGCAAGGCCGATCTCGGCATTCCCTTTTTCCCGCTGATCCGGATCGACGTCCCAACCTACGAGGCCGAAGCGCTGCCGCCGGAACTGGCGTCAATCCCCGCGATCAAGCCCGGGAGCCGCGCGGCAGCTTGACCTCGCGCCTTCGCCTCGGCGTCAATATCGATCACGTCGCGACCATTCGGAACGCGCGCGGTGGAGATCATCCCGATCCGGTCCGGGCCGCGATCATGGCTGCCGAGGCAGGCGCCGACGGAATCACCGCCCATCTCCGCGAGGACCGCCGCCACATCACCGACCGCGATATCGATCGGCTGATAGCCGAGATCGACTTGCCGCTGAACCTCGAAATGGCGGCGACCGAGGAGATGCTCGAGATCGCGCTTCGCCATAAGCCGCACGCCGCGTGCATCGTGCCCGAGCGGCGCGAGGAGCGGACGACGGAAGGCGGTCTCGATGCGGCGGGGCAGCACAACCATCTCGCATATTACGTGGACGAGCTTGGCGCGGCGGGAGTCCGCGTTAGCCTGTTCATCGAACCGACCGAGCGCCAGGTCGACGCCGCGTTGCGGCTCGGAGCGCCCGTCGTCGAGTTCCACACCGGGCGTTACGCTCATGTCGAGGGCGAGGATCGGACGGCCGAGTTGAAGCGGATCAGCGACTGCGCGGCCCTTGCGGTCAAGAACGGCATTGAGCCCCACGCAGGGCACGGGCTGACGTTCGACAACGTTATTCCCGTTGCCGCAATCCCGCAGATCGCCGAGCTCAACATCGGCCATTTCCTCATCGGAGAAGCGATCTTCACCGGCCTGGGTACAAGCGTGCTTCACATGCGCGAGCTGATGGACCAGGCGCGATGATCGTCGGCATCGGGTCCGACCTGTGCAACATCGAGCGGATCCAAAATTCGCTCGACCGCTGGGGCGACAAATTCCTCGACCGCGTCTTCACCGATCTCGAACGAAAGAAGGCCTCGTCGCGGCCCCACACCATCGCCGGCACCCTGGCCAAGCGCTTTGCCGCCAAGGAGGCTTTCTCGAAGGCCGTCGGCACAGGTTTCAAGCGGGGCGTCTACATGCGAGACATCGGCGTCGTGAATCTTCCCTCGGGCGCCCCGACGCTGCAGGTTGCGAATGGCGCGAAGGCTCGGCTCGATGCCCTTGCGCCGGACGGTCATGCAATCGACATACACTTGACTATGACCGACGATCATCCTTGGGCGCAGGCCTTCGTCATCCTGACCGCCCGCAAGCTGGAGCAGTAAGCTGAACGACACCATCCCCGAGGTGAAGGCCGACCCGGTCGTTCCCCCTCCCGCCAAGGTCGAGGAAAGCAAGGGCGCCGCTCTCTGGCGCGAGATCAAGGGCATCTTCTGGGTCCTGCTGGCAGTGCTCGCGTTTCACAGCCTGATCGCCAAGCCATTCTACATCCCATCGGAATCGATGATGCCGGGGCTGCTCACCGGCGACCGGCTAGTCGTCAGTAAATATCCGTATGGCTGGTCCTGGGTGTCTCCAAGCTTCCATGTCCTGCCGCCGATAAAGGGCCGGCTATTCGGACACATGCCGGCGCGCGGCGACATCGTGATCGTCACTCCGCCCGGTGAGCGCAGCGATTATATAAAGCGGGTCATCGGCCTCCCGGGCGACACGTTGCGAATGGTGGACGGGCAGCTGTTCATCAACGGAGTGCCGGTCAAGCGACAGTTCGAATCACCGAAGATGATCCCGGTCGATATCAATTCCCCTTGCGGTTCGGCTGAGGATGGCGCGCTGTCCGGCCGAGCGACGCAGGGGGCCGACGGCAAGATGTACTGCAAGGTGCCCGTAGTTCGCGAAACGCTGCCCAACGGCCGCACTTACGAGACCGTCGAGCTGGGTCCGACGCCCGAGGACAATTTCGGGCCAGTGACGATTCCCGCCGACCACGTCTGGTTGATGGGCGACAATCGTGACGATTCGGCCGACAGCCGGATTCCGGTTTGGCAGCATGGTCTTGGCGGCCCCGTGCCTTGGGAGAATATCGGCGGGCGAGCCGAGTTCATCACCTTCTCGCTCGACGGCTCCAGCAAATGGTGGAATCCGATCAGCTGGGTCGAGGCGCTGCGTTCCGGCCGCGCGGGCCGGTCGCTGAGGAGCAGCTAGACCTGATGGCCAAGGCTCCGGCGACGACCGAGCCGCACGTCGAGCGGCCGGGACCGGCGGAGTTTCGCGACCCGTTCGTCCGCCGCGAAATGCAGAAGGCTGCGGTGTGGTTCGGAATGGGCCTGGCCATCGTCGCCGTCATCTTCCTCGGCCAGCCTTTGTTGCTGATCATTGGCGGCGCTATCTTCGCAGTTCTGCTCGACGGAGGGGTTCGCGTCGTCGGGCGCGTGCTTCCGATTGCGCGCGGCTGGCGGTTGATGCTGGTACTGCTGATCGGGTTCGGGTTCCTCGGCTGGGTGTTCTATTTCGCCGGAACGACGATCGCGGCCCAGTTCGAGGCGCTGCGCGAGGTCGTCACAGAGCAGTTCAACCGCCTGATGGGATTTGCGTCATCTCTGGGGCTGGTCCCCAAAGGGGAGACGCCGGACCTCGGCACGCAACTGCTTGGCGGACTGAACCGGCTGACCAGCGCGGTCGGAAGCGTCATCGGTGCTATCGCCAGCGTCCTCGCGATGATCGTCATCGGCATCTTCCTGACATCCGAGCCGCGGATCTACGATCGCGGCATCGCGTGGATGCTGCCGTTGCGGCATCGGGGCGGTTTCTACCGGATTGCCGAGCATGTCGGCTTCACGCTTCGCCGGCTGTTGTTCGGGCGGCTGATGGCCATGCTATTCGAGGGCGCATTCACCTGGTTCATGCTGACGCTCTACCACGTGCCGATGGCGGGGTTGCTCGGCCTCGTCACAGGCGTCCTCGCGTTCATTCCCAATATCGGCGCGATCACGAGCGGCCTGTTGATGATCGCCGTCGGCTTCAGCGCCAGCGCCAACCAGGGCCTGTGGTGCATCGCGGTCTACTTCCTGGTCCACAACATCGACGCCTATTTGGTCATGCCCTACGTGGCGCGGCGGACCGTCGACCTCGCGCCGGCGGTGGTCTTGGCGTTCCAGCTCCTGATGGCAGCGCTGTTCGGCATCCTGGGCGTGCTGTTCGCCGACCCGATCCTCGCGACGCTCAAGGTGGTGCTCGTCGATATCAGCAAGCAGCAGGCAGTCGCGGAAGGAGAGTCTTCCGAAACGATCGACCCGCGCAAATCTACTGTTGGGGCGCCTGCCCCTGCTGCCCCTGAGCCTGCTGCTGCATCTGCTCGAGCTGCTGCTGCATTTGCTGCGCCTGATACTGCTGGAGCATCGCCGCGCCGCCGCGCACGATCTTCCGGACCCGTACCTCGAACGTGAGATTGCTGTCCTTCGGGAAAGTCTGCGGCAGGGGTGCTCCTCCCGTCAGCTTCTGCGGCATCGTGAACCGATATTCGCCGCCCTCCTGCATCCGCGCCATCGCCTCGGCGAATCCGGGATAAACGCCATCCATTGCAAATGGCGTCGCCTGCTGGCTCGCATCGAATACCGTGCCGTCATCGCTTGTCAGGACGTAATCGACCAGCGCAGCATCGGCGCGCGTGATCGGGTCGCCCTTCCCAGCCTTGACGGTTCGAAACTGAAGCCCGCTGGAGGTGACTTCCGGGCGCAGCGAGCCCGCGCCGATCCAGGCCAACCCGACGGCCGCGGCGATCAGCAAGACGAAGGCGAGCCACAACGCTACCGCCCTGCCGCTCTTGGCGGGGCGATGGGCGGCTTCGGCGACGGACACTATCGGTCGGCTAAGGTTTAGCGGGCGCCTTCGCGCTCGGCGCGCTTGCGCTCGAGCTTGCGGGCGCGGCGGATCGCGGCGGCGCGCTCACGGGCGCGCTTCTCGCTCGGCTTTTCATAATGACGGCGCAGCTTCATCTCGCGGTAAACGCCCTCGCGCTGCAGCTTCTTCTTGAGCGCGCGCAGCGCTTGCTCGACATTATTGTCGCGAACGATGATCTGCATAAAAGCCCGTCACACTCCTTGTACGTCCGACCCTTGAATCACCGGCCGGCTAACCTAAATAATTGAAACGGCAGCGTTTTTCCAGCGGACACGCTAGCAGCCTCCGGAGGTGAACCTGCGGCGGCGCTGGCCCCGTAGCAGAGGGCCCGCTGAGGTTCAAGGCGTTGCCGGAAAGTGAACGACACGATGAACCGTTCACGGCGCGGGGTGGAAGGCGAAACCTGAACTCTTGGGTTATCGGCCATTAACCCTTTGAATGATAAGCAATCAGTTTCCAGCGGAGGGCGAGGGTGACTTTCAATCGTAGGGACATGTTGCGTTTGGGCGCGTACGGCGCCGCCGGAGCGATCATCTCGACCGCTGCCAGTTCGAGCGTTCTTCCCTCATTGATTATGCCCAATCGCGCCGACCCGCTTGCGCCGCTTCCGGTGCAGGCCGCGCCAACCCAGGTTGCCGCTCCGTCAGCGCCGGCTGGTATCGATCCGCAGCTCTTCGCCCGCGCCAAGGCCGCGCTCGATCAGCATTCGATCGGACCGCGCGATTCGATCGGCATCGCCGATTTTTCCAAGCCTTCGAGCGAGCCGCGCTTCTACGTCGTCGACCTCGCCAGCGGTCAGGTCGAAAGCCACCGCGTCTGTCACGGTCGTGGGTCCGATCCGGCCCATTCGGGTTACGTGGAGCGCTTCTCGAACGACTTCGGCTCCTACGCGACGTCGAACGGCACCTACACCACCGGCGATTATTACGACGGTAAGTACGGCACTTCGCTTCGAGTCCGCGGCCTCGACTACAGCAACAGCAATGCCGAAGCCCGGGCGATCGTCATCCACAATGCGTGGTACGCGGAAGACGACATGATTCCGTTGCACGGCCAGCTCGGCCGTTCGGAAGGCTGCTTCGCGATGTCGAAGGACAGCCAGTATGCGGTGATGCGGCGACTTGCCGGCGGCCGCATGATCTACGCCGACAAGCTGGCGTAAGCTCAGCGGTCGACGCGGACAGCACTTCCCAATACGAACCGGGCCGATGCTCATCGACACCGGCTATGAAGGCAAGTTCGATTTCCCCGCACATCAGGGATCGCCGGAGATCACCTACCTCCTGGCCAGCGTGCCGCGTGCAGGAAGCACTTATTTCAGCCACGTGCTGTGGCGCACAGGGTGCCTCGGAGCGCCGCTCGAATATCTGAATTACGAGCCGCTCGGTCCCTATGGCTTCGCCGCGAGGTCGGCAGATGCCCAGCTGGACCTCTGGCGCTCGGTCCTCAAGCGGCGCTGTTCACCGAACGGGGTGTTCGGCCTGAAGGCCTTTCCGATGCAATTGCAGTCGCTCGAGCAGAGCAACCCGGTCCTGTTGCGGGAAGTGCTCGCAGTTTTGTTGGCCAAGGATCGGCCCCGGCACGTCGTGTATCTTCGACGCCGGGATATTGTCGCTCAGACCGTTTCATACGCACGAGCCAACATGACAGGAGTGTGGCGCAAGGAACAGGAGTCGGCCGCTCCCCGCGAGATGGAATATTCGCAGGACCAGCTCGAGGCCGCGGAGCGGGGAATCGGGCTCCAGCAAAGCGTTTGGGAGCGAATGTTTATCGACCTTCGCATCGACCCGCTCGAACTGTGGCATGAGGACGTGCTCGACAATCCCGCCCAGGCCATCAAGCAAGTCGCGCAGTATTTGGGAGTGCCGATCGAGACGTCGTCGAAGGTCGCGATTCCGGAGATCCGAAAGCAGTCGCCGGGCAACACCCAGGCGTGGATTGATCGTTATGCTCGATCGCGGCCGGTCGAATGACAATCTGGCTACAATCGACGTCTCGGTAACCACTCGGCAATCAGTCCCCCATAATTTCGGCAGCTTATTCAAGCGGAGCTCGACTCATGTCGGACGTCCAGGTTTTCGAACGCGCATCAGCCTCATTTGCCGAAGGGCTGGCCAAACGCGGGCACCACATCGTCTATCGCGCGAACAGCGCCAACCACTGCCCGGGCTGCGGCCGGTCGCAATGGTATATCGGCCGGGTCAGTGCCGAGTGCGGGTTCTGCGGGACTGCCGTCCCGCTGGCCGAAACAGGTCGGCAGGAGGCGACGACCCCGTCACCGCGAACGCGCAACGTACCTGCAACCGCCGATCAGCGCCGTTTTCCCCGCATGGCGGGCAAGGGTCGGAAGCTCAAGCTCCTCATCGACGGGTCGCCCCACAGCTTTGCGCTGCACAACATCTCCGAGGGCGGAGTCATGGGCGGCGGCGCTCCTGAGCTCGCTCCGGGAGCCAAGGTCCACGTGCGGTTCGAAGGCGGGATTCTCGTGCCGGCGGTCGTCCGCTGGGCGGAAGATGGGATGGTCGGCCTGGCGTTTGTCGATCCGCTCATCCTCGACCGGTCCCACCCCCCGAGAAACTAGCGGGCGGCAGTCTCGGCCGGTTTCGAGGCGGCCTTAGGCTTCGCCGGAGCAGCGACCTCATCCTCAGGCTTCGGCTTCGGCGGCGTCAGGGATGCTCCTCCATCCTTCATCAGGAGGGCGGTCATCGCCTTTGTGTCGCGACCGTAGAGATCCTTGTACTCAACGATGCGTCCGTCGTTGAGCGCGGCCGAGCTGAAATAGACGATGTAAACGGGCAGCGGCTTCACGAAGTTGGCCTGTACCGTCTTCTTGCTATCGAGCGCGGCCTGAATCCGATCCGGAGTCCAGTCACCATTATCGTCGCCAAGTAGCTGGGTTGCGAGATCCAGGATGTGCTCCGTCCGAACACAGCCGTGACTAAGTGCGCGCGTGTCGCTGTTGAACCGACTCCGAGCATTGGTGTCGTGAAGGTAGATTGCCTTTGAGTTCGGCATCACGAACTTGATCTGCCCCAGCGCATTGGTTGGCCCCGGCGGCTGACGCCAGCGCTGGATTTCACCATCTGCACCCTTGACGGCGACGAAGCCTTTCTTGCCCGCGGCTTCCTTTTCGATGCTCTTGGGCACTTCCCACCAGGGATTGAGGATCACTCCGGTGGCAGTGGCCGTCAGCTGTGGCGTCGGAGTCGAGAGCTTGCCGGCGATCGCCCGCTGCTTCCACCGGTTGACGCCGTCCTGGACAAGCGTGGCGTGGAAGCTCGGCACATTGACGATGATGTACTTCTCGCCGAGGTCTCTCGGCAGCCAGCGCCAGCGATCCATGTTCAAGCGGATTCGGTCGCGCTTCGCCGTCTCGCTGGCCGGCGTCGCAGCCAGCGCTGCCTTGAGCGCCGCATATTGCGGATGCGTCGGGAGCAGACCGTCGAGCGCTGCAGTCAGATTGTGCTCGGCAATTACAGTACGCAGCAGCGCATCCTGCTTGGCGGCATTGAGGTCGGGATCGGCGACCCACCAATCGATGCGTCCCGGCTTCTTCACATGGCCCAAGGCAAGATCGGACGACACTTCGTCGAACCGTTCCGTAGCGACCGGGGAGATGATCGCCGGATTATTGCTCGCGATTGCCATGGCAAGTCCGGCGGGGTCGTAGTCGGACGGGTTCAAACCCTCCGCTCCGATCTTCCCGATATAAGCCAACAGCTCCTGCGCGCTCGCCACGTCCCAGACGACCGGTGGCAGGGGGACCGGAACAGCGGTCGCTTGCGTCGTCTCGGACTGGTCAGCCTTGAAATCGGGATTGGTCGGGGCGAGCGCATCTGGCGCAGTCTTCGAAGTGGTCGTGGCGGGCCGGGGCTTGGGCGTTGCGACGATGGGCGCCGCCTTCGGAGGCTTCGCCGTTTTCGGGACAGTCCCCAGCGGCTGGATCTGCGCCAGCGCCGGCCCGGCCGTCACGCCAACCATTAGACTCGTCAAAAGCAACGTGCGCCAACCCCGCGACATCGGTCTCAACCTCTTCATTTAAAACGAGAACCCCTCGACAAGATGATCATTACAACGCTTGCTTCCCGCCCGCCAGTCGCCTTGACGACACAGCGGTGGAAATTCGTTCGGAGCACCTTCTTGCAAACCAATCCTTAAGCCGCGCTGGCTAAGATTATCGCCGGTGTGGAGGTTTTAAGTGTCGGCGTCACATTTCCTCGATGGCTCGATGATCAGCCGCAATGAAACGCGGGTCATCGACGAACGTCAGGAAACCCGGCACGCCGCCCTCTCCAGCACCGCCGTTCTGGAATTCCGCGGCCGCAAGCACGTGATCCGGCTGATCAACGTCTCTCCATCGGGGGCCATGGCACTGTTTCCGCACTCGCCTAACATAGGTGAGCGTCTACCCCTGCAAATCCTTGACCGGGGCGTCGTCTCGGCACAGGTGCGCTGGGTTCGGGACGGCCGCGTCGGCCTGTCCTTCAGTGGGCCGCGTAATTAGGCCCTTTCGGAGATGAGGGCAGTGACGATCAGGGCGCGTATCGCCGAGGATGAGGGCGACGAGCGGCGCCGCTCGAACCGGTATCCGGTCCAGCTCGAAGGCACGATGCGTGAGCTTGGCGCAAATGGTGTGGATGCCAGGGTGCTGAACATCTCCGAGCAAGGCTTCATGGCCATCGCCGAGGGCCGGTTCGAGGTGGGCTCGCGCGTGTGGCTAATGCTGCCCGGACGGGAACGCGCGAATGCCGTGGTGAAGTGGACCGCGGGCGACAAGATCGGCGCCGAGTTCGCGGAGCCTGTATCGCTCGCCAACATCGGCGTCTGAATTCAGCTGGGCCGCGCGCCGTCTCGCTTCATCGTTAAAGCACCCCGAATCAACAATTAAACCTGGGTCAGCCTCTGCAACCGGGGCTCGCGTCGGTCGTTCAAAACGGCCGAAAGGAAGGACTATGCCCATTCCGTCCACCGACGCCTGGAAGCCTTATGAGCGGGGATATCACGCCGTTTATCGCGAGCATGAGGTCAACCACTGTCCCGGCTGTGGCCGAACGCACTGGATCATCGGCCGTATGTCCGCCGAATGCGCCTTCTGCACAACGGCCCTGCCGCTGGCCGAGGCGAGCATGCGATCGCATAACGCGCCGGTGATCATCCACAAGAATCGCGACACCCACGCCTGGGCCGCCTAGCGGGCCTCCGCGACGCGTTTCCGCACCGGCACGGAGACGTTGCACAGATCGACTCCGCCGGCCGGCTGCTCGTAGAATGCGTCGTGGCGGTTGGCCCGGAGCTTCAGGTAGCGCGCGAATGACGGGCTGTTCGTGTCCATCACCTCATAAGAGGGGCGATCCTGCGCCGGCACGTCGCTCGCCATCCGGATGCTGACGATCGGCGCGTACTGGCTCTTGTCCTTATAGAAGCCCAGCGCTTCCGTTCCCCTGGGCAGGGTGCTGAGCTTGTCGATGCCATCAACCACTCGTCCGACCAGAGCGATATTACGATCGAGCTGCCGGGGGCCGTGACCGATCACGGCATAAAGTTCGCCGCCCGTACCCGTATCCGGGGCAAGGTCCCGACCGACGCCGACGCTGCCGTAGCAATGAGCGAGCGTGGCCCACCCGCCCTTTGGGCTGTAGCCGACCGGCCAACCGTCAACGAAGCCGGCCCCGGGGGCATAAGGATCGGCATTGCCGAGCGCAGTGATCCTTAGTCCTTTCAGCAAGCGGGTATATTCCGCTGGCGGCTTCGGATTTACGCCTTTCGGCCAGGGCTTGTCGCTATCGTTCAGCCCCCACTGAGCGACATAATTGTCCTGCACCCGATAGACTGTGGCTCCATTCCAATAGCTGCCGCGTGCGAGAGCCCGGATGTTGGCAACGTGAACCGGCGCAAATGCCGGCGCGAGCTGGACGACGACGCGCCCGCCGTTCGCAAGGTCCATCACCATCAGATCATCCGATGGGATCGCCTTCCAGGCGGACGCCGGCGCCGACGTCACGACATCGTTAGGTGTTGGCAATGGCTTTGCGGGCGCCGCGCCGATCGCAAGCACGGCAACAGCAACAAGCAGCAAAGAGCGCATGAATTCCTCCCCCTTCGGTGCCGGTCTAGCCGAGCATTCGCGCTCCCGCTATCCGCTGGCCATGTACCTTGCCACGTTGATGCTGCTTGGGTCCGGCGAGCTTGGCCGGGAGTTCGCGATTGCAGCCAAGCGGCTCGGTTGCCGGGTCATCGCCTGTGACCGCTACGAAAACGCCCCGGCAATGCAGCTGGCAGACGCATGGGAAGTGTTCCCGATGCTCGACGGCGCCGCGCTTCGAAGGGCTGTCGAAAAGCACCGGCCGGACGTGATCGTGCCGGAGATCGAGGCGATCGACACCGGGGCGCTCGCCAGGCTGGAGGACGAGGGCTGGCGCGTCGCGCCGAGCGCCAAGGCGGTTCAGCTTACGATGAACCGGGACGGCATCCGCGAATTTGCGGCGCGGGAAGTTGGTCTCGTCACCTCGAACTACCGCTTCGCCGAAAGCCGGGACGAAGCGATCGCCGCTTCGGCCGAGGTCGGGCTGCCGTGCGTGGTGAAGCCGGTGATGTCGAGCTCGGGCAAGGGCCAGACCACCGCCAAGACCTCCGAGGACGTCGGAACTGCATGGGACTATGCTGTCGCGAACATGCGCGGCGACCGGCCACGCGTGATCGTCGAAGAGTTCATCCGATTCGACAGCGAAATCACCTTGCTGACGATCGCGACCAAGGACGGCGTGCTGTTCTGTGCGCCCGTCGGACACCGGCAAGAATCAGGTGACTATCGCGAGAGCTGGCAGCCGGCGGCGATCCCGCGCGAGGCGCTGCAGTCGGCCCGCTTCCAGGCTCGCAAGATCGTCGAAGCCCTGGGTGGCTACGGGCTTTTCGGGGTCGAGTTCTTCGTTGCCGGCGACCAGGCGATCTTTTCGGAACTGTCGCCACGCCCGCACGACACCGGGATGGTGACCCTGATCTCCCAATTTCCGAACCAGTTCGAATTGCACCTGCGCGCCATCCTCGGATTGCCAATCCCGGCGATCGAACTCGCCGGACCATCCGCATCGGCCGTCGTCCTGGCGACCGAGGAAAATGACAGCTTCTCGTTTGAAGGAGTCGCGGAGGCCTTGGCCCTCGGCGCGCCCGGTTATCCCGTAGATGTCAGGATATTCGCGAAGCCGAAGACCCTGAAGAACCGCCGGATGGGTGTTGCTCTGGCTCGAGGAATTGATGTCAACGACGCGGTCGAACGAGCCAAGGCTGCAGCCGCTCGCGTCCGAATTCGTTATGGCGGCTGAAGGAGGAGCTTATGCGTTCACTGCCGTACCTCGCCCTCTCCGCGGCAATCGCTCTCGCCGGATGCAACAACTCGCAACCCGCGGCGAACCAGCGCGAGATCCGGGTTCAGTCGGATGAGCAGAAGCAACTGCGCCAGCTCGACGCGTTCAATCTGGCGATTGGCCTCAAGCGGGCGATCTACGACGCAGGCTACACCTGCAAGCAGGTGACCGACGCCGGCTTCGTCGCCCGTTACAAGAACCTGGATATGTGGATGGCCCATTGCGAATATGAGAAGGGCACGCCCCGCGACTGGGCGATTTTCGCCGGGCCGGACGGGAGTGCGCAGGTGCGCGACTGCAAGGATATCCCCGGGACCGGCCTGCCAGACTGCGCGATCACACAGCGGCCGAAGGGCAAGTTCAACGAGCTGAAGTAAGCCTTACTGAGGCTTCGCCGCCGTTCCCGGACTGCACTGCCGCGTTTCCTTATATTCGCCAGCCGCCGACCGTTCCTTGACCGTCACGCAATTGCCTTGCCGGATTTCCTCGCGCCAGCTGCCGTCTGGGTTGGTGACGCGATTACTGCGGTTGATCCGCTGGCCATGCTGATTGACGTCGTAACTCCAGCTCTTCGGCGTTTGCGCCTGTTGCGCCGCCGCAGGGCCCGCCACGGCAAGCGCTGCGCCAAGCATCACCGCCTTCTGCAAATTGGACATCACGACTCCGTTCCCTTCGAAGGCGAATGTTGGATCGCGAACAGCGAATCGCAATGGCGAAGCGTCGATTCGCGATGGGCGACGACGAGGGCCGACGGGCGAGGCTCAATGCCCTTTATCCTTTCGAGGATGGCGCCCTCCCCTTGCTGATCGAGCGCGGATGTCCCCTCGTCGAGGATCAGCAGTGAGGGCTTTCGGAGCAAGGCCCGGGCAAGCACGAGGCGCTGGCGTTCACCGCCGGAAAGATGACTCCCTCGATCGCCGACGCCTTCGTCGAGCCCTGAAGGCAAGGCGCGAATCCTCTGGGCAAGTCCCACCAGCCCGAGCACTTCCCAAAGGTCGGCCTCGTCAGCCTCGGCGCCATCGGCAAGCAGGTTGCTGCGGATGCTGTCGTTGAAGATGTTGCCGTCCTGCCCGATGTACGCGAGCCCGGCGCGCCAGCGGGCGAGGATTTCTCCGGCGAGTGGGTGCCCGTCCACCTCCAACGTGCCAGACTGAGGAACCAACAAGCCGGAAACCAGGTCGAGGAACGTGGTCTTGCCGGCTCCAGATTGCCCGGAGATTCCCACCCATTCGCCGCGGCGGAACGCGAGTGAACCGGCCGGGAGCCCCATTCCCGGCCCATGCTCAAAGCTGGCCTCCTTCACCGTGAGCCTTTGCCACTCGAGCGGCTCGCGGTTGAGCTGCGCTGGAATGCCGGCGTCAAGTTGTCCCAGCCGCTGCTCGATCGCCGCGAATGCCGGGCGGTAAGCTGCAAAGCGCAGCAGGTTACTTTGCAGCGCCTGTGCGGGACCGCTCATTCGCGCGAACAGGACGAGGCTGGCGGCCAGGACCGGGAAGGGCAGCGCGAGCAGCTTCACTCCAACCAGAAGCAGCACCGCGGCCACGATCGCCGCCCCGAAGGCTGCCGATTGTTGAGCGAAGCTGTAATCGCGGGCGAAGCGGGTGAACTGGCCAGCCGTGCGATGAAGGCTGGAGCGATATTCGTCTAGGAAGGCGGCGGTTGTGCCCTGAGCAAGCGCCGCTTTCAGGCCGGCGTGCAGACGGAAGCCCGAGCCCGCGCTCTCGCCCATGGCGTTCACGATGGCGAGGCCGCTGCTGACGCCGCGTCGAGTGAATCGCAATGACAGGATCGAGCCGGCGGCGAGGAACGCCAAGGCGACGAGCGTGAGCCCCGGCGACAGGTATGAGGTAAGCGCCAGCTGCACCAGCAGCATGATGACGCTGATCGAGATCTGCGTCGCGAAGCTTGCCGCCTCGCCGGCCCTCGGCACTTCGTTCAGCAGAAGGGACTGCATACCCGCCTGGCCAATTTTGCTGGCGAATGGCCAGCCCCGATGAGCCAGGGTCGAGGCAGCACGCAGCCTGAGGCTCGCCTCGTAATCGGCATTCAGCCGGGCGAGCAACGTGTCCCGAGCGAACAGCGTGATCGAACGCACGGCCATCGTTGCGACGAAGAGAGCAAGCGCGACCGTGAAGCGCCGTTCAACCGGCCATGCGGCGATCCAGGGAGCGAATCGCAACAGCGCGCCGCCGCCATTGATGGCGATCGACCCGAGCGGCACGATCATCAACAGCCCGAAGCCTTCCGCAAGGGCGCCGAGCAGCATCAGTCCAAGCGCGAGCCAAAGACGCGCGCCGGCGAATTGTCGATAGTCGCGGAGTAGCCCGCCGGTGCCGGGGGCCGTCGGCGTGGCTGTTAGCCCTGCCGAGCCTTGAAGCGGCGGTTCGTCTTGTTGATGACGTAAGTCCGTCCGCGGCGGCGGATGACGCGGCAGTCCCGGTGGCGCGACTTGAGCGACTTGAGAGAATTGCGAATCTTCATGGCCGGGCGCCTGCCTCGTTCTTCAATGCTTTAAGTTGTCGGATTGGTCCCGAAAGACCGGCGGCTCCCCTAGAGAGCGCGTGCGCCGAAGTCAACTGCTGGCACTTTTCCCGACCATTCGCCGTTTGCGTCCGAATGGCTTTGAATATCGCCTTCTTTCTGGTCGGCTTTGCCCTGGCGGCAATGGTCCTCAAGGACGTTTTCGAAACCGTGGTCGTCCCCGGTGGCAGCCGGGCGTCGTTGAAGGTTGCCCATCGTCTGGTCGTCGTCTTCCTGCCGATCTGGAAGCGGGTGCGCGGCCGCCGGCGGGGTTTGTCGACCGCCTTTGCGCCATTCGTCCTCGTATCCTGCTTCGTCATCTGGATGGCGTCTCTGGCCATCGGCTTCGGACTGATGGCCTTTGCGTTCCGGGCCGATTTCCAGCCGCCGCTCAGAAGCTTTGGCGATGCCGCCTATCTGGTCGGAAGCTCGCTGGTCACGGTTGGGCTGAGCCAGGCCAATCCCGCGGGCTTCGGCCGGTGGGTCGTCCTCGGCGCCGGCTTCTGCGGCCTGGCGGTCATGACCATGGCGGTTACTTACCTGCTGGAAGTCCAGAACAGCATCACTCGCCGGGATATCGGCATCATCAAGCTGAACACTTCCGCGGGCCAGCCCCCGTCGGCGCTCACCCTGCTGGAGCGATATGCAGCGCTCAAGAACCAGTCCGCATTGCGCGGAGTGCTCGAAGAATCGCGAGACTGGTGCGCGACGGTACGTCAAAGCCATTCGTCACATCCATCGCTGATCTATTTCCAGTCGATCGGCACCGGCTCCGGCTGGCCAGCGGCCCTGGGCGCGATCCTCGACCTCGGCCTGATCGCGGAGCATCTGGTCGAGGATGACTCGCTGTTTGGTCCTGCGGTTCTCCTGCGAGAGGAAGGGGCGCGAATGGCCCGTGAGCTGGCGTTGATGATCAGGGTGAAACCGGTCGCGTCCCCTACGACGCCGACTGAGCTGCACCAGCTTGCAAGCCGGCTGGCGGAAAGCGGCTATCGAATGAGAGAAACCAATTTCGAAGCGATGGCGCAGCAGCGCGCGGACCATATGAGCTGCGTCGATGCGCTTGCCCAGCATCTCGGCAAGGCGAGCACGGTGCTGGTGCGACAAAGCTGACCTCAGCCCTAGCGCAGCACCATCTTGTCACCCTCGATGGTGACGCTGGCGAACTTGTTGAGGAAGCTCTGTCCAAGCAGCGACTGGCTGCCATTGCTGAGGACGATGGCCGGCAACCGGTCGACCGTCTTGTCGCCAAGCGAGACATGATCGAGCACGACGCTTTCGCCCTTGATCGCGCCATCGGCACCCCGGCCGATGATGTCGTTCATTCCAATCGACGTCGCGATGCCGGCCATCTGCGCGTCGCTCCGCGACAAGGCGATGTCGGTTGCGCCAGTGTCCACCAGCATGTGGACCGGCGCACCGTTGATTCGGACGTCCGCATAGAAATAGCCACTGGAATCACGCGTCAGCTCGATGCTCCGGTCGAGCTCGTTGATCTGCTGTGAGGTAGCCGGGGTAGTTGGCCGATCGCCGGATCGCGCCTCTTCGACGGCGACTCCATTGCGAGCGGTCCCGGTTGCTCCCGGGAACCGGCCCATGAGCGAGCCGATCGTGACCATCATGACGACGATGAAGACGCAGGTCCGCAGCATCGGCCGAACCTACCCGATCCGGCGTAAACAAAGGCTCAAGCCTGTTGCTGAAGCTTTCGCTCCCAGGCCAGCGCGTCGGCGACGATGCGGTCGATATCGGCGTAGGCCGGACGCCAGTCGAGCGTGTCGAGAAGGCGCTGGTTGCCGGCGACCAGCTCGGGCGGGTCCCCGGCGCGGCGACCTTCCAGCACGCGCTTGACCGGCATGTTGGTATGGCGATCGACCGCGTCCAAGACTTCCAGCACGGACAGCCCTTTCCCGTAGCCGCAGTTCATCACCAGGTTCTCGCCGGGATGCGTGGTCAGCCATTCGAGCGCCGCAACATGCGCAGCCGCGAGATCGCTGACGTGGATATAGTCGCGGATGCAGGTCCCGTCCGCGGTCGGATAGTCGGTGCCGTACACCGCTACGTGGTCGCGTTTTCCGACCGCCGCCTCGGCCGCAATCTTGATGAGGTGGGTCGAGCCGCGGCCCCGCTGCCCCGTCCGTCCTTCGGGATCTGCGCCGGCAACGTTGAAATAACGCAGGGCGCCATAGTTCAAGTCATAGGCGTTGGACGCGTCTTCGAGCATGCGCTCGGTCATCAGCTTGGAGGCGCCGTAGGGGTTGATCGGAAGCTTGGCGTCTTCCTCGACGATCGGCACCCGGTCCGGCGCGCCATAGACCGCGGCGGTCGATGAAAAGAGCATATGCTGGATGCCCGCCGCGACCGCCGCGCTGATCAGCGCATGGCTGCCGAGCGTGTTGTTGGCATAATAATCGAGCGGGCGCTCGACGGACTCCGGCACGACGATCGAGCCCGCGAAATGCATGATCGCGCCGATCTGCCGATCGTGCAGGACGCGCTCGACCAGCGGCGTGTCCGCGATATTGCCTTCGACGAATTCCACGTCCGCGGGCACGACCTCGCGGTTACCGGTCGACAAATCGTCGATCACCGTGACCTGATATCCGGCGCCCCGGAGCGCGAGGACGGCATGGCTGCCGATGTAACCCGCGCCGCCAGTGACCAGACCCGGGGGCTTATTCATCGTCGTCGCCATCCTCGCCCCCGCTCCCTGGCGGTGTTGCAGTGCCCGGTTCAACGGCCGGCTCGGGCCTA
>DASUZY010000055.1:0-10810 GCA_036376635.1 Sphingomicrobium sp. | reverse complement strand
ATGCTCGTGATCGGCGCACCCAATAGCAGCAATTCCCTGCGGCTTGCCGAGGTGGCCGAGCGCCTGGGCGTCACGTCACGGCTGATCGAGCGGGCCTCGGAGATCGATTGGGAGTGGCTTGGTACACCCCAAACCGTCGGGGTCACGGCAGGCGCATCAGCGCCCGAAGTCTTGGTCCGCGAGGTCGTCGACACACTTCGCTCGCGCTTCCACGTCACCGAGGAAGTCGCCGATCACACGCCCGAACGCATGATCTTCAAGTTGCCGCGCGAGCTGGTCTCTGACCAAGCTGCCTGACGTCGAGATGTTCACCGACGGCGCCTGCCGCGGGAACCCGGGCCCCGGCGGCTGGGGTGTCCTCCTGCGCACGGGCGACAAGGAGAAGGAGCTGTCAGGCGGCGAAGCACTCACGACCAACAATCGCATGGAGCTGATGGCCGCAATCAAGGGGCTGGAAGCGCTCAAAAAGCCGTGCCGGGTCCAGCTTCACACCGACAGCATCTACGTTCGCGACGGGATTACGCGCTGGGTGCACAATTGGCAGCGCAATGGCTGGCGCACCTCCGACAAGAAGGCGGTCAAGAATGCCGAACTATGGCAGCAATTGATTGCCGCATCGTCACCTCACCGAATCGAGTGGCACTGGGTGAAGGGCCATAGCGGCCACCCCGAGAACGACCGGGTGGATGCATTGGCCTGCGCGGCCGCCGACGACCAGCGCCGCCACCATCGTCTCTGAATGAACGCGAGTTCACTTTTGATAGCGATTTCACGGCAGTAGATAGCTGCCCGTCACCGACTCTCTCGTTCCCCTGTTGGATAGTTGGTGAGGGGAGGCGTGACCCGCGCCTCCCCAACTCGCACCCTCTCATCTCTGGAATCGGCCGGGCGAATAGTCCTCCGCTCTAATCGCTGCGACCGATGGATCGGGCTTTTCCTTGAGCAAGAGCGCCGCCGCGATCTTTGCCGCGGCCGCCGATGTTTGAATGCCGAAGCCCCCCTGCCCCACGCACCAGAAATAGCCAGGTACGTCCGAGTCGAATCCGTAAGCCGGCACCCTGTCGGGCGTGAAGCTTCTCAGGCCCGCCCACTTGCGCTCGACAGCCTCGACGGGCCAGTCAACTACCGACTGGAAATGATCGATCGCGCGCGCGACGTCGATCTCCTCGGGCGCGGCGTCGCACGGTTCGGTTTTCGTCATGTCATGTGGACTGACCCAGACGCGATTGTCCGATTCGCCCTTGAAATAGAACCGTTCAAGCGCGTCGTTGACCAGCGGAAGCTCCTTGAGGCCAGTGCGGCCAATACGGAGCTGAACAACGGTGCGGCGGTAGGGCGTCACGCCAAGGGGCGATGCACCGCAGCGGCGGGCGACGTCGTCCGCCCAAGCGCCGGCTGCGTTGACGATCGTTGTACTGCTGAACCTATCCTCACCCGCGTTCACTTCCCACCCTGAAGCTGTCCGCTTGGCCGAATGAAGCGGCGCCGAGCATTGCAGTGATCCCCCGCTCCGACGGAATTGCGCGAGGCACCGGGCGTGAAGCTCCGCCACGTCGATGTCCGCGCAGCTTGGGTCCCACGCTCCAAAGTCCCAACCTTCCCTCAGGCCGGGAATATGACCTTCGAGCCCGGACCGTTCCAGCTCCGTCAAAGGTGCGTCGACGGAGTTCGCCGCAAGCGCCTCCCGCAAATCCGCGCGGTGCCGGGCAATCGTGACGATTCCCCGGCGGTGGATCAACGATCCGCCGCCGGTTGGCCAGCCGCCTTCCAGCATCGGACGCGAGGCTAGCGTGAGTGGCATGACCGACGGCCCGCCATAATGGGCGAGCCAGAAAGCTGCCGAGCGGCCGGTCGTGTGGTAGCCGCACTGGTCTTCGGCTTCCAGGATCAGGGTCCTGCGCCTGGCTGCAATTTCCGCGCCCAGGCCCGCGCCAGCGATCCCGCCACCAACGATGATTACGTCAAAATCGCTCATTTCCGCCGCTGGTTACGAATTGGAAAGCCGCGCCGTCTAGGGGTGGCATCATGTTCAACAGCCTGTTTACCGACCTATTGCTGCTTGCACTCGCCGTGACGCTGATCGTCGCGGCGGTGATCGACGTTCGGACGTTCACCATCTCCAATCGGTTGAACCTTGCCGTTGCGTTGTCAGCGCCGGTCTACTGGCTGTCCGTGTCGCTTGCGCCATGGCCGGGCATGGCAGTCCAGCTCGCCGCCGGAGGGATCGTGTTCGCGATTCTCGCCGGCGCGTTCTTCATTGGCATGATGGGCGGAGGCGATGTGAAGCTCGCCGCGGCGCTCGCTTTGTGGCTGCCGCCAGCCGGAACATTCAAATTTCTCGTGTTCATGTCGGTTGCCGGCGGACTGCTTACCTTGGGCATTCTGATCGTGCACCGCATGCGCCGCAGAGAGGGCCGGCCGCAGATTCCATACGGAGTTGCCATCGCCGCAGGCGGTGTCGCGGTGTTGGCTGAAGTTTTCACCCAACGGTTTCTTAACCAATTTGTCTGATGTGTGAGGCTGTTCAAGGGGCCCGCAAGGGGGAGGCGAATTCGCCATGGATGTAAAGAAGGTCGCGCTGCTCGTTGGAGCGCTGGTCATCGCGGTGGTCACTGCGGTCATGGCCAAGAATATGTTCGCCGGTGCCGGTGCGCCGCAGGCTGCTGCCGCAGTTCCTGTGGGCCCGAAGGTCCTGGTGGCCAAGAAGGCACTGCCGGTCGGCACCATCATCGATGCCGACAGCTTTACCCTTCAGCCCTGGCCGAAGGAGCTGATGCAGTCGGCATATTATGTCGAAGGTCAGCCTGACGGCGATCCCAAGAAGCTGCTTGGAACGGTGGTCCGATATCCGATCACCGCCGGTCAGCCGGTTACCCGCGGTTCGCTCGTCGGCCCGCAGGACCGTGGCTTCCTCGCCGCGGCGCTTGGCCCGGGCATGCGTGCCATCACGGTCCCGGTGAACGTCTCGTCGAGCGTCGCTGGCTTCGTCTTCCCGGGTGATCACGTCGACATGGTTCTGACCCAGTCAGTCCAGGGTGGCGGCGACGGTCCGAACCTGAAGGTCGCCGAGACGATCATCCGCAACCTGCGGGTGCTCGCCACCGATCAGCGGATCACCGACAAGGACGACGACGGCAAGACCCAGGTCCGCACGTTCTCGAACGTGACTCTCGAGGTCACTCCGAAGATCGCCGAGAAGATCGCGGTCGCTCAGAGCCTCGGCTCACTGTCGCTGTCGCTTCGCTCGATCGCCGACAACAGCTCGGATGTTGAGCGCGCGGTTGCCTCGGGCGAGATCAAGATCCCGGCCGGCACTACGCCCGACCAGGAAAAGCAGATGCTGATGTCGATGGCTAACCGGCCGATCGACAACAACACGACCTTCTCGACGGGCGGCGACGTGTCGCGCTTCCAGCGCCGCACGGTACCCGCCAAGGCCGCACCGCCTGCCCAGCAGTTCGCTCAGGCGATGAGCGGCCTCGGCCAGGGTCTGGCCCAGGCGCTTGGCAAGGGCGGTGCTTCTGCGCCGGTCGCGACCGGGCCAGTCGTGAAGATCGCTCGAGGCAATGATGTCACCGTTGTTCCGGTGGGAGCTCGCTAAGATGAAAACTGTTCGTAACACCGGCCGAGCTCGTCTCGGCACGGCGGTTGCCGCGCTGGCCATCGGCCTCGCCGCAGTCGCCGCCCCGACTGCCGCCATGGCGCAGCCGCGGGCCTACACTGACGGCACGTATCGTCCGACGGCTCAGGTCGCTCTGTCGACCGGCGAGGGAACGATGATCAACCTGCCGCGGCGCGTAACCAACGTTTGGGTGTCGAACCCGAAGGTGGCCGACGTGCTGGTCAACAGCCCAACCCAGCTGAACCTGTTCGGCAAGGAATTCGGCGAGACCACGCTCATCGCGACTGCCGCTGACGGTTCCGTCGTCTACGGTGCTCAGGTTCACGTCAGCCAGAATCTGCCGACGATCAACGAGGTGCTTCGCGCTGCAATGCCGGACGCACGCGTCAATATCATGACGGTCGGACAGACTGCGATCCTGACGGGTACTGTCGCCTCGCCCGAGGACTCGGCCTTCGTCGAGGACCTTGCGAACCGCGAGCTCAACCCTGGTGTCGACATGTCGGCCAAGGGCGCGATGTGCAAGATCTGCGTGCTGAACCGCCTCAAGGTGGCGACGCCGCTGCAGGTCATGCTGAAGGTTCGCATCGCCGAGATGAACCGCTCTGCGTTGAAGACGATCGGCGTCAACCTGCTTGGCCGCGATTCAAACCCTGGCGGCACGTTCTTCGGCATCGGCCAGGGTAACCCGGGCGATCTCGGCAATGGTCAGCTCGGCGGTCGCACCTTCAACTTCCCGTCGGAAGGCACCGGGCTTGGTCTCGCAGGAAAGCTCTTCGGGCTTGATCTGCTCGGCACGCTCGACCTTCTGCAGAACGACGGTGTCGTCAGCACGCTGGCCGAACCGAACCTCACCGCGCTTTCGGGCGAAACCGCCAGCTTCCTCGCGGGCGGCGAGTTTCCGATCCCGGTGTCCCAGGGCAACAACGCGGTCTCGGTTGAGTTCAAGACCTACGGTGTCAGCCTTGCCTTCACGCCGATCGTGCTTGCCGATGGACGGATCTCGCTTCGAGTGCGTCCGGAAGTCAGTCAGCTCAGCGACGCGGGCTCAGTTACGATCGGCGGGTTCGTCGTTCCGGCACTGACCACTCGCCGTGCGGAGACGACTGTCGAGCTCGGTTCGGGTCAGTCCTTCATGCTGGCAGGTCTTCTTCAGAACACCAACACGAACAGCGTCAAGAAGGCGCCATTCCTGGGTGATCTGCCGATCCTCGGCGCACTGTTCCGCTCAACCAGCTTCCAGCGAAACGAAACCGAACTGGTGATCGTGGTCACTCCGTACCTGGTACGGCCGACCTCTACGCCGGCTGCGCTTCCGACCAATGGCTACCGGGCGCCGACTGACCCAGAGCAGATCCTGCTCGGTCAAACGCACACCGGCGTCAGCGGACCGGCCGGGCTCGTCCCGTCCGCAGTGTCAGCTACGGTTCCGGCTAACGCCGCGGTCGCTCCGGCGCCCGGGTTCCGGAAGTGAATCGGCAGTATTTGAGGAAGGACGATAAGATGGTCCGCAAGTCAGCTCTTCTCGTGTGCGTCGCGCTCAGCGCGTGCGCGCCGGTTGGTCGCCCGGTCAGCCTGGCCGATCAGGGTGTCGAGCCGGTCAATGTGCCGGTCGTCACCAGCACCAACTACGTTTACGATGCGGCTGCCCCCGGTGGCGCGCTCGGGCCTGGCGATGTCGCTCGCCTGGATGGTTGGTTCGAAGGTCTCGGACTGACCTACGGCGACACGATCTACGTCGATGGCGCCTATGCTCCGGCGGCCCGCAACCAGGTTGCCGCGCTCGCCGGCCGCCACGGGATGCTGATCGCCGAGGGCGCGCCGGTCACGGAAGGCATGGTTCAACCCGGATCCGTTCGGGTCGTCGTCGCCCGTCGCCGGGCTTCCGTCCCGGGCTGCCCGAATTGGAGCCGTCCGTCGGAGCCGGATTTTGCGAACCGTCAGGGGACCAACTTCGGTTGCGCCATCAACAGCAATCTCGCGGCTGAGATCGCCGACCCGCAGGACCTTGTCCACGGGCGGGAAGCAGCAGGCGTGGTGGATCCATACACCAGCGCCAAGGCCGTGAACCTTTATCGCTCGCAAACGCCAACCGGCACGGGCGGTCTGAAGCAAGAGAGTTCGAAGGGAGGCAATTGATGAACGCCCCGTTCCAGGCCCGCGCAGGGTTGCGCGATCCGTTTACGGCCTTCGTCTGCGACGATGCGACCGCCGACATGCTGCGGCCGGTCGCGGTCGAGCACGGCTGGTCCCCGGAGAAGGTGAACAAGGGCGGACTGCGCAATGCCGTCCAGTCGCTCTCCGTTTCCGCCAGCCCGAACATCCTGTTCGTGGACTTGTCGGAATCGGCCGATCCGCTCAACGACATCAACGCGCTTGCAGAGGTTTGCGAGCCGGGCACGATCGTGATCGCGGCCGGCAGCGTCAACGACGTGCGCCTTTACCGCGACCTGGTTGCCAGCGGCATCCACGACTATCTGCTGAAGCCGTTCACGGTTGATCAGCTGCGCGACACCTTCGCGCATGCGCAGATGGTGCTGTCCGGTCCGCGCGGCGAAGCTCAGGCCGACAAGCCGCACGTCATGGCCGCCGTCATCGGCGTTCGCGGTGGCGTTGGTGCTTCGACCATCGCCACCTCGCTCGCCTGGCTGTTCGGGGAGAAGGCACGCCGTTCGACGGCCCTGCTCGATCTCGACGTTCACTTCGGCACCGGCGCTCTCGCGCTCGACCTGGAGCCGGGCCGTGGCCTCACCGACGCGATCGAGAACCCGAGCCGCATCGACGGACTGTTCATCGAGCGCGCAATGGTTCGCGCCAACGAGCGGCTCTCGGTGCTCTCGGCCGAGGCGCCGATCCATCAACCGCTGGTCACTGACGGAACAGCGTTCTTCCAGCTTCAGGAGGAAATGCGCAACTCGTTCGAATCGACCGTGCTCGACCTGCCGCGTCATATGCTGATCCAGTATCCGCACCTGGTGCACGACGCTCACGTCGCTGTGGTAGTCGCCGAGCTGACGCTGGCCGGCACTCGCGACACGATCCGGGTTCTCGCCTGGCTCAAGTCGAACGCTCCGCAGACCAAGGTCATCGTGGTTGCCAACTGCGTCCCCTCGGGTGGCGCACTTGAGATCAGCCGCAAGGACTTCGAGCAGTCTATCGAGCGTCCAGTCGACGTCGTCTTCCCATTCGATGCCAAGGTTGCCGCCCAAGCGGCCAAGCTCGGCAAGCCGATGGCGGAAGTCGCGAGCGGCAAGCTTGCGTCGCCGTTCAACACCCTCTCCGGGATGGTTCTGAACCATTCCAGCGAGGAAGGTTCGGCTCCTGACGGAGGCTCGGCCGACAAGTCGAAGTCGCTGGTCGGTGGTTTGAAGTCGATGCTTTCGAAGCCGAAAGACAAGGCTGCGTAAGGCAGGTGTTTCGGCGGCGTCCGTTCGTGACGCCGCCCGGGGGATTTGAGAGGCGGTAGCAGGCATGTTCTTGTGGCTACTCATCATCGGTGGTGTCGGCGCCCTGGCGCTTGCCTTCATGGCGGTTCGCGGTCCGTCGGCGTCGAAGAACGTCAAGCGACGGATGGAGCTGATCAGGGAGCGTCATGGCGACACGATCGCCGGCAACGCTCAGGCGCAGATCCGCAGGCTGTTCGCCAGCCGCAACGCGAACAAGCTGGAGAGCTACGCCTCCACGCTGATCCCCAAGCCCGCGCTGCTGCGCAAACGCCTCGAGCAAACGGGCAAAGACATCAGCCTCGGCAAATATGCGCTGATTTGCATCGGCGTGATGACTGCCGTCACGATCCTGCTGACGATGCGCGGTGCGCCTTTCATCCTGGCGCTGATGCTCGGCCTGTTCTTCGGAATCGGCGGGCCCCATTTCGCGACCGGATTCATGATCAAGCGGCGCCTCGCGAAGTTCAACACGAATTTCCCCGACGCCATCGAGCTGATGGTGCGTGGTCTCCGGTCCGGCCTTCCGATCACCGAGACTCTCGGCATCGTCGCGGGCGAGATCATCGGGCCGGTCGGCGTCGAATTCCGCATGGTTTCGGACAAGATGAAGATCGGCCGGACGATGGAAGCGGCGCTGCAGGACACTGCAGATCGCCTCGGCACGCCGGAATTCCAGTTCTTCGTCATCACGCTGGCGATCCAGCGCGAGACGGGCGGCAACCTCGCCGAGACCCTGTCGAACCTCGCCGACGTGCTACGCAAACGTGCCCAGATGAAGCTCAAGATCCGCGCCATGAGCTCGGAGTCCAAGGCCTCGGCCTACATCGTCGGCTCGCTGCCGTTCGTGGTGTTCGGCCTCGTGTACATGATCAACCCTGCCTACATGGGCCGCTTCTTCATCGACCAGCGGCTCGAGGTCGCCGGCATGATCGGCATGGTCTGGATGGCCATCGGCGGTTTCATCATGGCCAAGATGTGCAACTTCGAGATTTGAGGAAGGCTAGTTAGACCATGCAGGCTGCGCCCTCTTCAGGCCCACATATCCTCGGCTTCGACGTCGTCTTCATTGCGACGCTGCTGAGCGCCGTCGCGACCTTCGCCGTGATGCTCGCCATTTATGCCGCGACCACGGTCAAGGACCCGATGGCACGGCGCGTCAAAGCGCTTAACGAGCGCCGCGAGCAGCTGAAGGCCGGCATCGTCGCGTCGACCAACAAGCGCAAGAAGCTCACCAACCGCAACCAGGCGGCCGACAACGTCCGGCAGCTCCTGTCGCAGTTCAAGATGCTTCAGGAGGACCAGGTCCAGAAGACGCAGATCCGCCTGATGCAGGCCGGTATCCGGACCAAGGACCTCGCCTTCTTCATCATCTTCGCCCGCTTCGTGCTCCCGGTGGTGCTCGGAATTGTGGCGGTCGTGCTGATCTATCTGCTGAATCATTGGCCGGAGTGGGGTGGCTTCCGCCGCTACATGACCGTCGCCGGTGTGCTGGTCGGCAGCTACAAGGCTCCCGACATCTGGCTGAAGAACAAGGTCACCAAGCGCAGCCACGCGATCCGCAAGGGTCTTCCGGACGCGCTCGACCTCCTCGTCATCTGCGCCGAGGCCGGTCTCACCGTCGACGCCGCCTTCGGGCGCGTGTCTCGGGAGCTGGGCAAGGCCTATCCGGAGCTCGGCGACGAGTTCGGCCTGACCGCAATCGAGCTTGGCTTCCTCAACGAGCGCCGCAATGCGTTCGAGAACCTAGCCAATCGCGTCGACCTCGAAGCCATGCGCGGCGTGGTGACGACGATGATCCAGACCGAGAAATACGGCACCCCGCTCGCCAGCGCCCTCCGCGTGCTGTCGGCCGAGTTCCGTCACCAGCGCATGATGCGCGCGGAGGAAAAGGCAGCACGGCTTCCGGCCATCATGACCGTGCCGCTGATCCTGTTCATTCTTCCGACCCTGTTCGTGGTCATTCTCGGCCCGGCAAGCTGCTCGATCAACGACAGCTTCCTTCACGGCAAGTAAGCTTCGCCTCCAGGCGAATGGGAACGCGGCGGCTCGCTCAGGCGTAGTCGCCGCATTACCTGTTTCGTTGGGGATGCGACATGAGCAACATCACGACCGATCCGAACCTCTGGGCGATCTGCGCGCTCGTCTTCCTGCTCGGTCTGCTGATCGGGGTGTTCCTGACCGCCGGCGGACGCCGGAAATGGCGCGAGCGGTACAATGGCGAAGTCAATCGCCGCAAGGAGCTGGAGCAGGCCCAGGCGGACCGCGCTCGTGAGTATGAGGCTCGCGAAAAGGAATGGCGCGAGCGCGATTCACTCCGTGCCGCGGCGGTAAAGACGCCCGCCGACGACCGGCCGCTCTAGCCCTCGATCTTCGAGAAATCGGCGACGCGGTTCACGGAATCGCGGAACCGCATAAGCAGGTTCAGCCGCCGCTCGCGCTTGGCGGGATCGGGGTCGTTCACCGTCACATGGTCGAAGAACTGGTCGATCGGGCCGCGTAGAGATGCGAGTGCCGCCATTGCGGCGGTGAAGTCCTCGGCATCGATCGCAGCCGCAGCTTTCGGTTCAGCGGAATCGAGAGCATCGACCAGGGCCCGCTCCTCCGGCAGATCGGCGCCGGCGTGACCCGACGCCATTTCCGCAACCGCATCGCCGACGATCGGGTCGTCGACGAGCACGAGCGGGTCCTCCTCCCCGGTTTGCGGGATGCCCTGCTCTTCCGGCGAACTCATCACCGCACCGGTCCAATTCTCCTTCTTCAGGATATTGGCCGCGCGCTTGTAGGCGGTGAGCAGATCAGCGCCGTCCTCTGTTTCGATAAAATCCTGAAGCGCGTGAACACGTCGTACCATCCGCACATTGTCGCCGCCGGTCTCAACCGCGACAACGGCATCGATCATATCGTGTCGAACCCCGGCTTCGCGCTGTTGAACCTTCAGTCGCTCAATGAGGAAAGTTGCAATGTCGCGACCCGCATTGGCCCCACCTTGATGCGATGCCGCGGTGATAAGATCACGCATCGAGATGCGTAGCCCGTTTTCGATGACGATACTGAGGATGCCAAGCGCGGCCCGCCGGAGGGCGAAGGGATCCTTCGAACCCGTGGGCCTCTCGCCGAACTGGAAGAAGCCGACCAAGCTGTCCATCTTGTCGGCAATCGCGACTGCGACGCTGACCGGATCCGTCGGTACTCCGTCCCCCTGCCCCACCGGCTTGTAATGATCGCGGATCGCGTCGGCGACGGCCTGCGGTTCGCCCTGCGCTTCGGCAAGATAGCCGCCGATTACACCCTGCAGCTCTGGAAACTCGCCGACCATCCCAGTGACCAGATCGGCCTTGGCGAGGCGCGCGGCGCGTTCGACTTGAGCGGCTAACTGCTCCCTCTCCCCGTCGGGGAGAGGGTTGGGGTGAGCGGGTTCTGCCTTATCCGGTGAGGGCGCAGCTCCCTCACCCTGCCCTATCCCCGCCGGGGAGAGGCTTCCGACGATGCCCTCCTCCACCAGCCACCGCGCCAGTTTCGCGACGCGCTCGACCTTGTCGGCGACGGTGCCGAGCTTTTCGTGGAAGACGATGCCGCTGAGCTTCTTGGCCTGCTCCCCGAGCGGTACCTTGAGGTCCTGCTCCCAGAAGAAGCGCGCGTCAGCGAGGCGGGCCGCCAGCACCCGGGCATTTCCCTCAACGATCGCCTCTCCGCCGTCGTTCGCGGCGACATTGGCCACGCAAACGAAAACCGGAGCGAGCAG
>DASUZY010000054.1:0-60993 GCA_036376635.1 Sphingomicrobium sp. | reverse complement strand
GCGTTCAACGTCATCATCCAGCTGGGCGCGATCCTCGCGATCGTCGTCCTCTACTGGCGGACCTTCTGGGCGGTGCTGCAGGGCCTGTTGCAGCGCAATCCGGTCTCGTGGCGCTTCGTTCGAAACATCCTGATTGCGTTCTTGCCCTCGGCAGTCCTCGGCTTTCTGCTCATCAAGCATATCGAGGCGCTGCTGGGGGACGCGAAGGTCGTCGCCATTGCCTTCATCGCCGGCGGCATTGCCATCCTGGTCATCGAGCGACTGACGAAGCGGGCCGACCAGTCGGGCGTCGCAGAGCTGCCGGTCAGCACCGTTGTCGGCATCGGCATCGCCCAATGCCTGGCGATGGTCCCGGGCGTCAGCCGGTCGGGCGCGACGATCATGGGCGCACTCAGCCTCGGCGTCGAACGCCGCACTGCCGCGGAGTTCAGCTTCTTCCTCGCGATCCCGACAATGATTGGGGCGACGACGCTGGAGTTCGCCAAACACCACCACGAGATCATGGCTGGCGCCAGCGGCGTGGGCTTCGGCACGGTGGCGGTCGGGTTTGTCGTCAGCTTCCTGGTCGCGCTGGTGGTCGTCCGGGCCTTCGTTCACTACATCTCGCGCCACGGCTTCGCGCCGTTCGCCTGGTATCGCATCATCGCGGGCGTAGCTGCGCTTGCCTGGCTCTCCTTACGCTGAGTTCATTTTAACCTGGCGCAATCAAGTGCTAGGTTATTCAGCAGCTTAGGGGTGATTCGATGCGCAAGATCCTGTTTGTCCTTCCGCTGTTGATGGTTGCGGCGCCCGCTTCGGCCCAGCCGGCGCGGATAGAAGTGCCTTCGGTGGCGATCGATCCGGCGACCGTTGCTCAGCTTGCGACCGCGGCCCAGGCGATGTCCGACGCCGTGCTCGACCTGCATGTCGGAACGCTAAAGGCGGCGATCGACGGTCGTGATCCGACTCCGGCCGAGCGCCGGATGACGGTGCGCGATCTCGCCCGGAAGCAGGACCCGAACTTCGATCGCGACATGGATCGCAAGGTGGCTGCCGCCGGTCCCGAGCTCATGCGCACCATCGCTGCCGTGAACCGCGCAATGCCGGCGGTAAGGCAGGCGATCGACGAAGCGCAGGCTTCGATCGACCGGGTTGCGGCGAACCTTCCCGATCCGACCTATCCGCGTCGTTGAATGACGGTGGACTAGGCGGGCGACCCCGCTAAAGCTGCCCCGCCATGTGGCAGCTCTTCCAATTCCCGTTGTGTCCTTTTTCCCGCAAGGTCCGGCTCGTCCTCGCCGAGAAGGGAGTGGGGCATGAACTGGTGCGCGAAAGCCCTTGGGAACGCCGCGACGAGTTCATGGACCTGAACCCGGCGGGCGAGACGCCGGTGATGGTTGAGCCGGACCAGGGCGTCACCTTGATCGGGTCGCAGCCGATTGTCGAATATTTCGACGAGACCGTCGATCGAATGCCGATGATCCACGGCAATGCCGCGCTCCGGGCCGAGATTCGGCGGATGACGGAGTGGTTCGATACCAAGCTCTATCGCGAGGCGGTCGAGCCGCTGATGAACGAGCGGATGAGGAAGCGGCTCGTCAATCGCGAGAGTCCCGACACGCGGATCCTGCGCGAGGCGATGCGAACGGCTTCGGAGCATCTCGACTATCTGGATTATCTGCTCGACCATCGGCGCTGGCTGGCGGGACCGGGCCTCAGCCTCGCCGATTTTACAGCTGCAGCACACCTCAGCGTGATCGACTATCTCGGCGCGCTCGACTGGCGCGGGCACAAGCAGACGAAGGACTGGTACGCGGTGATGAAGTCACGGCCCTGCTTCCGCCCGCTGCTGGCCGAGCGGATGGAGGTGATCGTGCCGCCGAGCCATTACGACAAGGTCGATTTCTAGGCGAAAATGACCAAGATTTAATCGGAGCCGCGCGCGTCGCTCCACGTTGCCTCCGCAACCGAAGTAGCGGGAGATATACCATGCGGATCGTTCATGCAGGACTGCTCGTCGCCCTTCCATTGAGCCTCGTGGCGACGACGCCGGCCGAAGCGAAGGGCTGCATTCGCGGCGCGGTCGCTGGAGCGGTGGCGGGACATCTTGCCCATCACCATGCTATCGCCGGAGCAGCCGCCGGCTGCGTCGCGGGACATTATTACTACAAGCACAAGGCCAAGGTGGCCGCGGCCAGGCCCGTTCCTAAGCGGCCATGAGGGCGCCGCGATAGACCTGGTCCTCCAGCGTCCGGCCAGCGCCTAGCGCGACACAACTCATCGGATCGTCGGCGACGATCACCGGCAGCCCCGTCGAGTCCTGGAGCACGGTGCTGAACTCGCGCAGCAGCGATCCGCCGCCGGTCATCGTGATCCCCTGGTCGATTACGTCGGCGGCAATCTCTGGCTGGGTGTGCTCGAGTGCGGTGCGCACGACCTCGACGATCTGGTTCACGGGTTCGCTCAGCGCATCGGCGACCTGCGCCTGGGTCAGCTCGATCTCGCCCGGCATTCCGCGACCGACGTCGCGGCCGCGGACCAGCGTGGTCAGGCCCTTGCCGTCGCCCGGGCGGACCGCCGAGCCAATTTCCAGCTTCACCCGCTCCGCGGTGCCTTCGCCGATCAGCAGATTGTAGTTGCGGCGGACATAGGAGGCGATCGCCTCGTCCATCTTGTCGCCGCCGACGCGCGCCGAACGACATAGCGCGAGGCCCTGGAGCGAGATAACGCCGACCTCGGTTGTGCCGCCCCCGATATCGACGACCATCGACCCGATCGGTTCGGCCACTGGAAGTCCCGCACCTATCGCTGCCGCCATCGGCTCCTCAATCAGGGAAACCCGGTCGGCACCTGCATTGGTTACGGCGTCGCGGATCGCGCGACGCTCGACCGATGTTGCGCCCGAGGGAATGCAGATCACGACCTCCGGACCGCGCGAGAAACGGCTCGGACCGCCATGCGCCTTGCGGATGAAATGCTTGATCATCTCTTCGGCGACCTCGAGATCGGCGATCACGCCGTTGCGCAGGGGGCGGACCGTCCGGATGTTCTCGGGGGTCTTGCCGAGCATCAGCTTGGCGTCGTCGCCCACGGCTCGCACCTTGCGAGCGCCATTGGCGATCTCCAGCGCAACGACCGAGGGTTCGCTGGTCACGATTCCCTGGCCGCGCACGTAGACCACCGTGTTGGCCGTGCCGAGGTCGATGGCGAGATCGCGCGAGGAGAAATTGAAAGGTGAACGCATTGCTGGCCCCCCGGCCTGGAGATTCGGAATTTCAAAGGCTTAGGGCAGCCCTGCGTTTGGGCCAGATGGTTAATGCCAGTTATTCGCGGGGCGTTGGTTTCGCGCGCCGAAGCGATGCACGCCTACCGGCGGACGGCCGAGATCAGATAGTTCAGCCGGACATCGTCGCTGAGATGCAGGCCGCGCGTCACGCTCCAGGCGATGCCCTCGATATCGATGCACTTCAGCCCGGCATCACTCAGCAGGACTTTCATTCGCTCGGGCGGGATGAACTTATCGAAATCGTGCGTGCCCTTGGGGATTTGGCCGAATCCCTCCGCGACGGTGATCATCAGCAGCTTCGACCAGCCGGTGGCGTTGGGAGTCGACAGAATGAGCAGGCCGTCGGGCGCAAGCCTGTCCGCAAGCAGCCGCACGAACGCTGCAGGATCGGCGACATGCTCGATCACTTCCATGCAGGTGATGAGGTCGAACCGGCCTTCGAGCTGGGAGAGTTCGCCCGCCCGGTAATCGATCGCCAGTCCCTGCGCGGTCGAATGTTCCCGCGCCGCCGCGACCAGGTCCGGCGAAGCATCGAGACCGGTCACCGTCGCTCCGAGCCGGGCCAGCGGCTCGGCTAGCAGGCCAGCCCCGCAGCCGACGTCCAGCGCGGTCTTTCCTTCGAGCGGCCTCAGCGAACATTCGTCGCACTGCCAATGCTGGTCGGCCTGGTCCCGGACATATTTGAGCCGGACGGGATTGAGCCGGTGCAGCATTGCGGAAGCACCGCTTGCGTCCCACCAGTCGCCGGCAAGTTTGCCGAACCTTTCGGCTTCTTCCGCCAGGATGCTTGTCTGGACCATGAGCCGTCCCTAACAGGGCCCGCCCGTTCACCCAAGGAGCATCAGTGCCCCGCATCGTCATGAAATTCGGCGGCACGTCGATGGCGGGGATCGAGCGCATCCGCAGCGTCGCGGCTCGTGTCCGTCGCGAGGCGGAGGCAGGCAACCAGGTGCTGGTGGTCGTTTCGGCGATGGCCGGCGAGACCGACCGGCTCGTTCAGTTGTGCCGCGAGGCGGCGGCGCTCCACGACCCAACGGAATATGACGTGGTTGTCGCATCTGGCGAGCAGGTCACCGCGGGCCTGCTGGCGATGACCCTGCAGGCGATGGGCCTCAAGGCCCGGAGCTTCATGGGCTGGCAGCTGGTCCGCGCATCGGGCGTCCATGGCAATGCCCGGGTCGACGCGATCGAGGCGGCGCTGCTGGACGAGGCGCTCAGCGCCGGCACCGTTGCGGTCATCCCGGGCTTTCAGGGCGTGTCGAGCGATGGTCGCCTCGCGACCCTGGGGCGAGGGGGGTCGGACACTTCGGCGGTGGCGATCGCCGCTGGCGTAAAGGCGGATCGCTGCGACATCTACACCGACGTCGATGGCGTCTACACCACGGATCCAAGGATCGTGCCCAAGGCGCGCAAGCTGCCCCAGGTGACGTTCGAGGAAATGCTGGAGCTTGCCGGTGTCGGGGCGAAGGTGCTTCAGGTTCGCTCCGTCGGGTTGGCGCTTCGGGAGAAATTGCCGCTCCGGGTACGATCGGCGTTCGAGGATTTGCCCGGGACCGATATCGTCGCCGAGCTTTCAGGAGATCAGATGGAACGCAATCTCATCGCCGGAATCGCCGCCGACCGGAACGAGGCGCGGGTGACTCTGACCGGCGTGCCGGACAAGCCGGGAACGGTCGCCGAAGTCATCGCCCCGCTCGCGGAAGCTGGCATCCAGGTCGACATGATCGTCCACGCCGCGACTCCCAATGCGGGTGCGTCGGACTTGACCTTCACGGTCCCCCGGGCTGGCCTCGCCCAGGCCGTCTCGGTGATCGAGCAGCGGCGCGGGGAGATCGGCTATGCCGAGCTGGTGCAGGATGACACCGTGGCCAAGGTAAGCATTGTCGGCGTCGGCATTCGTTCAAACCCGGAGCTCGCGGCCAAGATGTTCGAAGTCCTCGCCGAGCGGAAGATCAACCTGCTCGCGGTCTCGACCAGCGAGATCAAGGTCAGCGCGCTGATCGCCGAGGCCGAGCTCGAACTGGCCGTACGGATGCTCCACACCGCTTTCGGCCTCGACGCGCATGGAGCAGCGGCATGAGCGGCGAAGGGCTGATCGCCGAGCCCCGCGCGGTCCACCCATCGGCCGGTCACACGCGGCTCAAGGAGCTGATGCACCGGGGCACCGAATTCCTCGGCTGCGAGGTCGCGATCATGGGCGGGGCGATGAGCTGGGTCAGCGAACGCAACCTCGTGTCCGCGATCTCTAACGCCGGTGGGTTTGGCGTGATCGCCTGCGGTGCAATGAGCCCCGACCTACTCGACACGGAGATCGCTGAAACCAGGAAGCGGACCGATCGCCCGTTCGGCGTCAACCTAATCACCATGCACCCGCAGCTGTCCGAGCTCATTGACACCTGCGCCAGGCACGGCGTCGGCCATGTCGTGCTGGCGGGCGGCCTTCCGCCAGGCGGGGCGATCGAGCGCATCAAGACGAGCGGGGCAAAACTGGTCTGCTTCGCGCCGGCGCTCGCGCTGGCCAAGAAATTAATGCGCTCCGGCGCCGACGCCTTGGTGATCGAGGGGATGGAAGCAGGCGGCCACATCGGGCCGGTATCGACGTCCGTCCTGGCGCAGGAAATCCTCCCCAATGTGTCCAGGGAGATTCCGGTATTCGTCGCCGGCGGAATCGGCCGGGGCGAGGCGATCGCCGCATATCTGGAGATGGGGGCCGTTGGCGTTCAGCTCGGCACGCGCTTCGTCTGCGCGACCGAGTGCATCGCGCACCCGAACTTCAAGAAAGCCTTCATCCGCGCTTCGGCCCGCGACGCGATCCCTTCGGTGCAGATCGATCCAAGACTCCCGGTCATTCCGGTTCGAGCGCTCAAGAATCGCGAGATGGAGAATTTCGCCGCCAAGCAACGCGACGTTGCGCAGCAGCTTGACGAAGGCGCGATCGAAATGGCCGAAGCCCAGCTTCAGATCGAACATTATTGGGCCGGGGCGCTCCGTCGGGCGGTGATCGATGGCGATGTGGAGTCAGGCTCCGTCATGGCGGGCCAGTCGGTCGGAATGGTCAGCCGGGAAGAACCAGTCGCGGATATTATCCGGGAGCTGGTCGACGAAGCCGCCGCAGCATTGGAGAGCCGGGGATGAAGTCGGGACGTGTAGCGGCGGTCGTATTCGCCGCCATTCTGTTGGTCGGCGCCGCTCCGGAAGCGCCTGGAAGATACAATCCCCGCGAGACATTCGCGCCGTTCGATGTCGGTCAGGCCCCGAACGTTTACCGGACCGCTGACGGCCGCCCCGGACCACAGTTCTGGCAGAACAAAGCCGATTACCGCATCAACGCCAGGCTCGATCCGGTCGCTCACTCGATCAGCGGAACGGTCGAAATTCGCTATACCAACAACAGCCCTGGCTCGCTCGGCGTTCTGTGGCTCAACCTCGAGCAGAACCGGTACCGCGCGGATTCGCGCGGCAACCTCTCGAATGGCGCAGCGCGGATCGGCGTCACCGAAGGAATGACCCTCGATTCCGCGCACCTTGTTGAGGGCAAGCAGTCGGTCAGCGTCCAGCCACTAATCAGCGACACGCGCGCTCAAATCCGGCTGCCGGCGCCACTGTCGCATGGCGCGACCGCCACGCTGCGCATCGCCTATCACTACACCGTTCCAACCGAGCCGTGGGGCGGCCGCACCGGCTGGATGCAGACGCCGAACGGCCCGATCTATTCGATCGCGCAATGGTATCCGCGGATGGCGGTCTATGATGACGTTCGCGGCTGGGACCCGCTGCCCTACCTGGCCCAGGAATTCTATCTCGAATATGGCGACTTCGACTATTCGGTGACCGTGCCGGCGAACTGGGTCGTGGCGGGCTCAGGCGAGCTGGCGAACCCGGCCGAAGTGCTGTCCGCGCAAACCCGCAACCGCCTCCTGGAGGCGCGCGAGAGCGATAAAACGGTGATGATCAGGTCTGCATCGGAGCCGTTCGGATCCCCGGCCGGCACCCGCACCTGGCACTTCACGATGCACGAAAGTCGCGACGTCGCCTTCGCCGCTTCGCCGGCCTTCATCTGGGACGCGGCGCGAATCCGCCTGCCTGGCGGCAAGACAGCACTCGCCGAGTCCGTCTATCCGCCAGAGGCCACGGCCTGGAACCGGTCGACCGAATATATGAAGGACGCCGTCGAGCGCTATTCGGCGAAATGGTATCCATACCCCTGGCCGCAGGCGATCAACGTCGCTGGTCCTGCCGGCGGCATGGAATATCCCGGCATCGTGTTCGACGACATCAAGTCGCCGCCCAAGGTCACCTTCTTCGTTGCCGCTCACGAGATTGGCCACGGCTGGTTCCCGATGATCGTCGGCTTCAACGAGCGCCGGCACGCGTGGATGGACGAAGGCTTCAACACCTTCATCGACGTTTATGAATCTGACGAGTTCAACCACGGTGAATATGCGCCCAAGCGCGACAGCGAATATGCGCCGCACGGCGGCAATCCCGTCGACGAAATCCTGCCGTTGCTTGCCGATCCCGATGCACCGCCCATCCTCTCCCGCGCGGATACGGTGATCGAGAAGTACCGGCACCCGGTCACCTACTTCAAATCGGCACTTGGGCTGGTGCTGCTCCGCGAACAGATCCTCGGTCCGGAGCGATTCGATCCGGCGTTCCGCGCATTCATCGCCGCCTGGGCGTTCAAGCATCCGACGCCCGGCGATTTCTTTCGCTTCATGAGCAGCGAGACCGGCGAGGATCTCAGCTACTGGTGGCGCGGGTGGTACGCGAACAACTGGCAGCTCGACCTGGCGGTGACCGGGATCAAGCCTTTCCCCGCGAACGATCCCGTAAAGGGCTCGCTGGTGACGGTGGAGGCTCGCGACAAGCTGGTGATGCCCGTCACCCTTCGCGTGGGGTTTGCGGATGGGACGAGCCGCGACATCCGGCTTCCGGCCGAAACCTGGATTCGGCAGGCATCCACCGATGTGCCGGTCGTCGGCCCATCGCCCGTGGTTCGAGCGATGCTCGATCCCGATCACAAGATCCCGGACCGCGACCGGTCCAACAACCAGTTCGCGGTCCGGTAATTCTCGCTACCAGCGGTGGCGGTATCCGCTGCCAAACCCGAACGAGATCCCGATGCTCGAGCTCGGATAGCCGTAGCCATAGTAGGACGGATATCCGTAATAGCCGTAGCTGGGATACGAGTAGCCGTAGGCCGGATAGGCATAGCTATAAGCCGGGTACGCGTAGCTGTACGACGGATAATAGCGGTACGGGGAGTAGTAGCTGTAATAGTGCCGGTAATAATGCCGATGATGGTGCCGCGCTTGCGCCGGGGTCGCTGCCAGAGCGGCGGTTCCGGCCGCGATCAGCAATGCAGTCTTGAACATAGAGGCCTCGTCAAATCTTACGGCGGACGCGATTTTCCCGCACGTAACTTTGTCTCAACGAAGGGCAGCGGGGCGCGTTTCCGGGTAACGCCCAGACGACGTGGATGAACGCCGAATCGATGCAACTCGCAACTTTAATGCACCTTCGCGGTTCCGGTGCGTTGGGGCGGTCCATCCGCTAAATGGAATAATCATGGTCGATCTTTTCGACGATTTTTTTGGTGCAGGGTTCGAATGCTCGTCGCACAGGCGGCGCGATGGCGTCCGCCTGGACCTGATCCGGGCCACCGGGCACGACAAGCACGTGCTCCGCGATTACCGGCAATGCGCCGACCTTGGCCTGCGGACGATTCGCGATGGGCTTCGCTGGCACCTGATCGAGAAGACGCCCGGCAAATATGATTGGTCGAGCTGGCTGCCCGCCCTCGAGGCCGCCGAGGCCACTGGAGTCAGGATCATCTGGGACCTGTTCCATTACGGCTCCCCCGACCATGTCGATCAGGCGGGCGATGACTTCCCGCAGCGCTTCACCGATTTTGCGATGGCGGCGATCGAGCTGCAGCAGTCGGTGAGTGCGGCTCCGCCGGTCCTCTGCCCATTGAACGAGATCAACTTCATGGCCTGGGCGATCGAGGTCGATTATTTCCCGCACGTCGGGCCTGACGAGAGCGGATGGTTCAAGCGCCAGCTGGTCCGCACCGCTACGACGGCCGCGCGGGCAATCAAGGAACGGTGGCCGGACTCGACCTTGGTCTGGGCCGAGCCGCTGATCCACGTCGCTCCCCACGACCATCGCCGCAAGTCGATCCGTTTGGCCGAGCAGAACCGCCAGGGCATGTTCGAGGCATATGACTGGATCATGGGCCGCGCCATGCCGGAGCTCGGCGGCGATCCCGCCTACGTCGATCTGGTCGGCCTGAACTATTACCCGCACAACCAATGGTATTGGGAAGGTCCGACCATCCCGATGGGCCATCACGAATATCGCCCCCTCTCCGACATGCTGATCGAAATGTGCGAGCGTTACGGCAAGCCCGTCTTCCTGTCGGAAACCGGCGCGGAAGGGACCGCACGGCCATCCTGGCTGCATTATGTGTCCGGGGAGGTCCGTGAAGCGGTCGGGCGGGGCGCCGACGTTCGCGGGATCTGCTGGTATCCGATCACCGCTTACCCCGGTTGGGACAATTCGCGCCACGCCGAGGCCGGACTGTTTTCAACGGTTACGTCTGACGGCACCAGAAACGTTGACGATCGGCTTCTGGACGAGCTTCGAATCCAGCGCGATCAGTTCGCCCGAATGTTCGCCAGGCGATCTCCAGAGGTGAGCCGCCGCCGCGCCTAGGCTACCGCCGGATAGGTAATCTCGCGCCCCTGGACCTGCGCGCCCGGCGTGAGCTTTGCCGGTTCGACCCGGCCTTCTCCCATCAAGTGAAATACCTCGCGGCCGCGTACCAGCAGGTGATCCGCGATGATTCGCCGGTGGCAGCGCCACCACACCGCCTCCGCGCACATGATCGCGCAGCGATCCTTGTCGGCGAGTTGGAGAAGCTCTTCGAGCGCGTGGTCGAACTTCGACGATAAGGCGTAATCGGCATAATTGTGGAAGCTCTGGTTTTCCCAGAATGCATTGGTTTCCGGCGGTACGGCCGACTTTCCGCGAAGTCCGCCGAGATCCGCTATCCGCAGGTACTTGATTTGGTAGCCCGATAGTTCGGCGCCGAGCAGGTCTTCATTGTACTGCGGGTTTCGCCGCGATCGCGGGACGGTGCGAACGTCCACCACCATGCCGACCGGGCCGCACCGAACGAGATCGACGAACTCGGCGATCGTTCGGGTCGAGTGACCGACGGTAAAGATCGGCGGGGTCTCGGACATGATCGGACAACGCCCGGAGGAGCGTCAGGTGACCGGCGCCGGCCGCTCGTCATCCGATGGCGTGCCGACATAGGGCCAGCCATCCTTCCACTCGACCTTGTCCATCATCAGGATCCGCCGGCTGTTGATCTCGTCCTCCTGGGTCTGGCGAGGCCGGTTCACATCGATGGCGTGATAGATGATCCACATCTGTCCGGCCTTGTCGACGGCGATGCAATTGTGCCCCGGCGCGAGCCAGCGGTCGCATTTGTGCAGAATCAGGCTGTGCGGCACGCCTTTCGCCTGCTCCAGCGTTTCAAACGGGCCCATCGCGCTTTCAGAGCGGGCGACCATCACTCCATATTCGGCGTCCGGCCCGCAGCAATTGTCGCCCGAGTAGAAGAGATAATAGAAACCTTCGCGGTAGATGACCCAGGACGCTTCGACCAACCTGGGGAAACCGCCGTCCTCGCCGTTGGGCCAGACAAGGTCGACCGGCAGGCTTCCTTCGGCGAAGGACATGCGGTCGGGGCCCAGCTCTTGCACCCGGATCGGCTGAAATCCGGATCCCCAATAAAACAGGTGCTTGCCGGTGACCGGATCATCGAACGCCATCGGGTCGATGAATTCGAAGCCGGTACCGACGAGAAGGGGCTGGCCCATGTCGACGAAGGGCCCGTCGGGATATTCGGACGTCGCTACGGCAAGGCTGTGGCCGCGCTCGTGGGTCTCGTAAATGTCCGGCGTTGCCGAATAATACATGAAGTAGGTCGAGCCATCGAAAATGACGGCCGGCGCCCAGAAATCCTGCGTGGTGCGGGCCCACACCGGCTTGTCCGGCAGTGCATCGCCCCGGTCTTCCCAGTGAACGAGATCGGCTGACCGGGCGACCTGGATGTTGATCCAGTGCCCGTCCCGCAGAGTCTGGGTTGCGTAGGCGTAATAATATCCGTCGGGCGCGAGGATCACTGCCGGGTCCGGAAAGTCATGATCCAGGATCGGATTGACGTAGGTGCGGCTTTTGGGCGTGTCGTCAGAAGCTTCCGATGCTGTCGAAGTCACGGTTTCAGGTTGAGAGTCGAGCCCTGGGATCATGAGGTCGACATATGGTTCACGAGGCGGATCGGAAAGCGGCAATTCCGTCTCGCGTTGATACAAGGCCGGTCGGTGCCCTTGGGCTGTTCCCGCTCACATGTCATCGATGGCGGTGAAGTGACGACAGGAGCAGGGGCTATGGAAGCGACACGCACGGTCAAGGTGCCCGGATGCCGCCGCGGCGCCGATCGCGAACCCGTTCAGCTGGCCGCCTCCGCTTATGCGTTCGCGCGTTCCAACTCGGTCATCATCTCGGACCTCTCGGCGACCGGCGCGCAGCTCAATGGGCACGACTTGCCGGCGCCGGGTTCGGATATGTTCATGATTGTCGGATCGTTCGACACCATGGCCAGCGTCGCCTGGCGCGAGAGCGACAAATGCGGAATCGCATTCGACGACATTGTCGGCGACGAAGTGCTCGGACGGATGAAGGAGGAAGCGCAGTGGACCTCGGTCGCCGGCTGGTACCGCTGATCGATCGCCCCGCCTGAGGCCGCCAGGCGCAGGCGGCGCGTGACACGCCTGCATCGCATCTGATAGCCGCTGAGGCATGGCCTCTTCCGCTGCCAGCTCGGCCCGAGAAATCCTGACCGGCCTCCACGCGATTATGGCGCGGCGCGGCTCGGCGCAGTCGAAGCTGGACCAAGTCGCGGACCTCGTGGCCGACAAAATGGATAGCGACGTCTGCTCCATCTACCTGCTGCGCGACAACAATCTCGAGCTGTTCGCGACTCACGGCCTAAGGAAGGAAGCGGTTCATGTGACCCGCTTGCGGATGGGGGAGGGCCTCACCGGCACGATTGCCGCCGAGGGGCGGACGCTCAACCTCGCGGAAGCCGCCGAGCATCCTGCCTTCGCCTACAAGCCGGAGACCGGTGAAGAACGCTTCCACAGCTTCGCCGGAGTTCCGATCGTCCGGCTTGAGAGCCCGGTCGGAGTGCTTGCAGTCCAGCATGCGGAGCCGCGCCGGTACGAGGACGTCGAGATCGAAGCGTTGCAGACCGTGGCGATGGTCCTGTCGGAGATGATCGCTGGGGCACGTCTGGTCGATGGCGCGCGCCGGAGCCGGCTGCGCAGCGCAGGTCCGTTGCGCCTGTCCGGCCTCCGGCTCGTCGCCGGCATGGCCAAGGGTCAGGCGGTGTTCCACGAGCCTCGCATCGTGGTCGAGCACACGGTGGCGGAGGACATCGAGGCCGAGCGCGAGCGAGTCTATTCGGCGTTCCGCAAGATGCGCGAGCAGATCGACAACATGGCGCGCGACGCGGAATTCGGGACGACCGGAGAGCATCAGGAAATCCTCGAGACCTATCGCATGTTCGCCTATGACGAGGGCTGGTCGCGGCGGATCAACGCGGCAATCGACAGCGGGCTTACCGCCGAAGCGGCGATCGAGCGGGTGCAACAGCGCACCCGCGCCCGTATGCAGGAGATCGACGATCCGCTGCTGCAGGAGCGGATGCACGACCTCGAAGACTTGTCCGGCAGGCTGCTGCGGATTGTCTCGGGCCGGATGGGCACTGCTGCACAAACTGGCCTGACTCGCGATTCGGTGTTGATTGCGCGCAACCTCGGTCCCGCCGAACTGCTCGAATATGACCGCCGGCGGCTAAAGGGCGTGCTGCTCGAGGAAGGCTCACTCACATCGCACATGACGATCGTCGCACGGGCCATCGGCGTTCCGGTGATCGGCCGGCTTCACGACATCCGCCACAGCGTTGACGAAGGCGAGGCGATCCTTGTCGACGGCGACAACGGCAGCGTCATCATTCGCCCTGACCGCCGCCTGACCGCGAACTTCGAGCACCGCATGACGATGAGTCAGCAGCGCCGCGCCGAGTTCGCCGCAATCAAGAACCTGCCGGCCAAGACTACCGACGGCGTCGAGGTCAGCGTGATGGTCAATGCCGGCCTCGCGGAAGATGCCGCATCCCTGCCGATGACCGGGGCCGATGGCATCGGGCTGTTCCGGACCGAATTCCAGTTCCTGGTTTCGGCGACGCTTCCGGGCCGCGACCGCCAGCTTCGCCTTTACACTCGGGTCCTGGAAGCCGCCGGTGACCGGCCGGTGGTGTTCCGCACGGTCGACATCGGCGGGGACAAGGCGTTGCCTTATTTGTCGGATGACGCCGAGGAGCAGGCGGAAAATCCTGCGATGGGCTGGCGCGCACTTCGCCTTTCCCTCGACCGCTCGACGCTGATGAAGGCGCAGGCGCGCGCGTTGATCGAAGCGTCGGCCGGCAAGGTGCTCCGAGTGATGTTCCCGATGGTCTCCGAGCCCTGGGAATATGAAGAAGCCCGAGCATTGTTCGAAGAACAGGTCGCCTGGGCCCGCAAGGGACATCGCAAGGTGCCGAAGCGCATTGAGTTCGGAGCGATGCTCGAGGTGCCGAGCCTCGCCGAGATGCTCGATCAACTCCTGCCCCGAGTGGACTTCATCTCCATCGGCACCAATGACCTGACCCAGTTCCTGTTTGCAGCCGACCGGTCGGACCCGCGCCTTGCCCAGCGTTACGACTGGCTGAGTCCGGCAATCCTGCGCTTTCTGAAGCGAGTGCTCGACCAGGCCCGCGCCGCCGGTGTTCCAGCGCGCGTGTGCGGCGAGATGGGGGGACGCCCGCTGGAGGCGATGGCGCTCATCGGGCTCGGCGCCGACAAATTCTCGATCACCCCTGCCTCGGTGGGCCCGCTCAAGGCGATGATCCGATCGCTCGATGCCTCGGCAATTCAGGTTAAGATGGATCAGCTGCTCGCCAAGCCGCCGCGCGACACGCGCAAGGCGCTCGGTGAGTGGGCGAAGCGGCACAATGTGGTGATTGAATGACTTGCGGTTGACACTCCGGCTGGAGCCCTCAAACAGAAGATATGCCCAAGCGCGAACGCGAACCCGAACCTGAGCCGCTGGACGAGGAATCGGTCGCCACCGAATTCCCGACTGTCGGCGAGCGCCTCCGCGCCGCACGCGAAAAGAAAGGCGTGAGCCTTGAGGAAATCGCGGCCCAGACGCGCATTCCGCAGCGGCACCTCGCAAGCATCGAGACGGCGGATTGGGACAGCTTGCCGGCCCCCACCTACACCGTGGGTTTCGCCAAGAGCTATGCCGGCGCGGTCGGCCTCGACCGGACGGAAATCGGCGACCAGCTGCGAGAGGAGATGGGCGGCCAGCGCTTCGCGTCGACTTCCGCGGATGTGTTCGAGCCCGCCGATCCGCGCCGGACCATGCCGAAGTCGCTCGTCATCGGCGCGATCGTCGCCGTCGTGGTGCTCGTCGTGCTGTTCACCTGGCTCAACAATCGCGCGCTCGAACAACCGGCGAGCGAGACCACGAACGCGGCCGCGAACGTGACGCCACCGGCTGCTCAGGCTCCGAGTCCCGCGCCGGTCGCTGCGCCGGCGCAGGCGACGGGCGGCCCGGTGGTACTGACCGCTACCGCACCCGTCTGGCTGCAGGTGAGCCAGAAGGGCGGTGCGACCTTGTTCTCCGGCACGCTCCAGCCCGGGCAGACCTATGCGGTTCCAGCGACCGCGACTGCCCCGGTGCTGAAGACCGGAAAGCCCGAGGCGCTAAAAGTCACCGTCGGCAACACGCTCGCAGCGCCGGTGGGCCCGCCCGCCACGACCGTCAACAATGTCAGCCTGCTCGGCGCTGACCTGCTGAAAGCGCCCGGAGCGTCGTCAGCGACTCCGGCACCGGCACCGGCACCAGCGGCAAAGGCCAGACCGGCGCCTGCTCGCTCGGCTTCACCGGCGGCTCAGACGCCTGCGCCGGCGCCCGCTCCGGCCGAGACGGCGCCGACCACCAACACCGGTCAATAGGATTCATCGGCGCGCAAGGCGCCTTCGTGCACTAATGCAGTCGCAATCGAAGCGTGGGGACAAGTTCGTGAAATCTCGACTGATTATCGCCCTTGCGGGATGTGCCGCCGTGGCGCTCCTGCCGTCCGGCGCGCTCGCTCAACGCCAGCCGCCGCCGACGCCGGAGCAACGCCTCGACCGGCTCGAGAAGCAGGTTCAGCAGGTTCAGCGTCAGGTGTTCCCGAAGGGGCGCCCGGCGGATACGGCCGGCTTCTCCGACGATCCCGCTGCAACGCAATCGTCGGTCATGAGCCTGGATCAGCGCCTCGACGCCGTCGAGAAGCAGATGGCCGACCTGATCCGGCAATCGGAGGAAAACGGGAACCGGCTGCGTTCGCTGGAGACCGGTATCGGCCGGATGAAGAACGATCAGGACCAGCGGATCACCGCGATCGAACAGCGACTCGCCCAGGCTGCGGCTGCGCCGCCGGTCGCGACTCCGGACGCCGTCGTGCCGGCAGCGCCTCCGCCGGCGGTGCGGCCGAAGCCCACCGCGGGGAGGGGATCGACCGAAGCAAATCCGCCGGAAAGGGCGGAGACCGCGAGCGCTGGCCCAACTCCGGGAAGCGACCTCGGGGAAGATGCCTACACTGCCGGGTTTCACCAGTGGGAAGCGGGACAATATGATCAGGCGATAGCGACCTTGCGATCGTTCGTTGCCGCTTATCCCAAGCACCGGAGGGTGAGCTATGCCAACAACCTCATCGGCCGGGCCTTGCTCGACAAGGGCGATGCGCGAGCTGCCGCCAATGCGCTCCTTGCCAATTACCGCACCAACCCCGGTGGCGAGCGCGCTCCGGACAGTCTCTATTATCTCGGCCAGGCGCTGACCAAGCTGGGACAGCCCGGACAGGCGTGCAAGGCATATGACGAGCTCGACGCCGTCTACGGTGCCAAGGTCCGGCCCGATCTGAAGAAACTGGAGACCGACGGCCGGGCGCAGGCGCAGTGTCGCTGATGTGCTAAGGCCGTTCGGGATGCATCCCGACGCGGCCCTCGTCGAACGATTCAGTGCCGGGCTCGACGCGCTCCTGGCACCGGGAGCACGGCTGGGTGTAGCTGTTTCCGGTGGTCCCGACAGTCTTGCCCTGCTGCTTCTGGCGAGTGCAGCGCGCCCCGGTCTGGTGGAAGCGGCGACCGTCGATCACGCCCTTCGCCCTGAAGCTCGCGAGGAAGCCGAGCTGGTCGCGCAAATCTGCGAGCGGCTCGGCGTGCCGCATGCCATTCTCACTGCCCGCTGGAGCGAGCTGCCGCGGACCGCGATCCAGGAGCGCGCCCGCACGCAGCGCTATCGGCTCCTTGGCTATTGGACCGAGGAGCGAAGCCTCGATGCGCTTTCGACCGGCCATCATGCCGACGACCAGGCGGAAACCCTGCTGATGCGCATTGCGCGCGGATCAGGCGTCCGGGGCCTCGCGGGAATGCGCCCCCGCACGATCGCTCCAGGCTCGCACGTCCGGCTGATCCGTCCTTTGCTGAGCTGGCGGCGAGAGGAGCTCGATTCAGTTTGCGCGGCGTCAGGTCTCGAGCCGATCGCCGATCCGAGCAATTCGGATGAGCGGTTCGAGCGGGTCCGAGTCCGGCGATCGCTGCGCGACCTGGATTGGCTCGATTCTCTGGCCGTCGCCCGTTCCGCGAGCAATCTCGCCGATGCCGACGCCGCGCTCGACTGGGCGGCCCGCAACGAATGGAAGCAGGCCGTCAGCGAGCGTCGCGGCGAAATTCTCTATCGGCCTGCTGAACGTCCAGTCGAAATCGTCCGCCGGGTCGTCGCCCGAGCCGTCCGCAAGCTCGCCACCGAAGGCGATTCCGACCTTCGCGGCGGCGAGCTGGACCGGCTGATCGATGGCTTGACCGCGGGCGCCACAAGCACGATCCGCGGCGTCCGGTGCGCCGGTGGCCGGGAGTGGCGATTCTCCGCCGCGCCCGCCCGCAGCAAATGAGGGACGCCTAATGAGCAAAGATGCTTCGGGATCGGAACTGATCGACGCGAAGATCGCCTCTCTCGGCGATTGGCGCGGGAGCGTGCTTGGAAAGCTCCGCAAGGCCATTCGCGAAGCCGATCCTGACGTCGTCGAGACGGTGAAATGGCGCAAGCCCTCGAATCCGGCCGGCGTGCCGGTGTGGGAGCATGCCGGAATCCTGTGCACCGGCGAAACCTACAAGGACAAGGTCAAGCTCACCTTCGCCAGAGGTGCAGCGCTCGAAGATCCTCGGCAGCTTTTCAATTCCAGCCTCGACGGCGGCACTCGCCGGGCAATCGACATCCGCGAAGGCGAAGCGATCGACGAACCCGCTTTGCAGGCTTTGATCCGCGAGGCCGTCGCCGCGAACCTGGCGGCGAAAAAGCGCTAGCCTCCGCCGCGCGGCGGGTTAGGCTGCGCCGCGTTCAGGAGGGGGTTGGCATGCGTCATTTGCGTTGGTTTCTCGTCGCCGCGGCGGTCGTCGCGTTCCCGCAGGCTTCGGCGCTCACCGCGCAGACGGCGATTGCAGCCCCGGCCAATGCGGAGGATGCGCGTCTCACCGCCTTTCTCGACGCCGAATTCGCTCAGGACCTGAAGCTTCGCCCTCAGCTTGCGACACGCCTCGGCATCAAGGAAGGCGAGGACCGGCTCGACGACATCAGCGATGCGGGCCAGCTCAAGCGCCTGGAGGCGCGCCGCGCCAGCGTTGCCCGGATGAAGGCCGAGTTCGACCGCTCGAAGCTTTCGCCGGCGGGTCAGACCAATTATGACATCTGGGACACCGAGCTTCAGCGCATGGAGCTATTCTACAAGTATCGCCGGTATTCGCCGCCGTTTTATTCCTTCCTGTCGGCCGTCCATACCGGCCTTCCTGACTTCCTGATCAATACGCATACGGTCGGCGATGCGACCGATATGCGGGCGTATAATGCGCGCATTCGCGCCATCCCGGCGGTGCTCGATACCGCGATTGTACAGAGCCGACTGTCCGATGCCGCGGGCGTTCACGCTCCTAAATTCGCGGTCGATCGGGTGATTAGCGGCAGCCGGAAGCTCATCAGCGGAGCACCGTTCGACAATGGCCCTGACTCGCCGCTGTGGGCCGACGCCAAGTCGAAAGTCGCCAAGCTTCAGGCCAGCGGCAAGGTCAGCGCTGCCGACGCGAATGCGCTACTGGCTGATACCCGCGCGTCGCTGCTCTCGATCAAGCCTGGCTATAAGCGCGTGATCGCCTGGGCCCAGGCCGAATTGCCTACCGCTCCGAGCGGCCGCGTCGGCGCCGTCTCGTTGCCCGGCGGCCTCGATTATTATGCCGCCGCGCTTCGCCTCAATACGACGCTCGACCTCACCGCCGACCAGATCCACGCCATCGGCCTCAAGGAAGTGACCCGGATCGAAGGCGAGCAGGATGCGCTTGCGCGGAAGGCAGGGTTTGCGGACCGCAATGCATTCTACGCCGAGCGCGCCAAGCGCTTCCCGCCGACGCCGTGGACCGACGCCTTGCGCGCCGATTACCTGCGGCAAGCCAACGACACGCTTGCACACAATCGCTCATTGCTCCCGGCGCGCTTCTACAAGCTGCCGGAGTATCGGACCGAAGTCGTTCGTGAACCTTCCTTCAGCGAAGTTGCCGGGGGTGCCGCCCATGCGTCGTTCGCCAACGCCGACGGTTCCCGTCCCGGCCGGGTGTTCGTCCATCTGCTGGGATTGACCGGCGATCCGGCGGCAATCACCGACCTAATGTGCCATGAGGGAATTCCGGGGCACCTGATGGCCGGCGACATCCAGGTCCGTCAGAGGAGCACGCCCAAGTTCCGCACCGCCGGCGGCTACGTCGCGTTCAATGAGGGCTGGGCGCTGTATGCCGAGCAATTGTGCAAGGAGATGGGGGCTTATCCGGATGTCGCCTCTGATTTCATGCACCTCGATGCCGAGCTGTTCCGCGCCGCGCGCCTGGTGGTCGACACCGGCATTCACGCACAGGGCTGGACCGAGGATCAGGCCGTCGATTACATGATCCACACCGGGCGACTGGCGCCTCAGATGGCGCGTTCCGAGGTGCGTCGCTACATCACCAACCCGGGTCAGGCGACCGGCTACAAGATCGGGATGCTGAAGATCATGGAGCTGCGCCACAAGGCGGAGGCCGCTCTTGGGCCGAAGTTCGACGTGAAGGCCTTCGATGACCTCGTCATCAGCGAAGGGTCGCAGCCGCTTCCCGTCCTGGAGCGTCGGGTCGATGCCTGGGTCGCGGGCCAGAAGAGCTAACGCAGCTCCGATTATGCTCGCCCGCGTTACGTCCTGGCTGCGCCAGAATGGCAGCCAAGTCCTCTTCGAGGCCTTGATCAACTTCGTTCTGCCATTTGCCATCTACAGCTATGCGGAGGCTCCGCTTGGCGAGGTGAAAGCGCTGCTGCTTTCCTCGGCGCCCCCAATCCTGTGGAGCATCATCGAGTTCTCGCGGCACCGCCGGCTGGATGCGCTCTCGGTGCTGGTGGTCAGCGGCATTGCTCTCTCGCTGCTGGCGATGCTCGGCGGGGGCGGCGTCAAGTTCCTGCAGCTTCGGGAGAAGCTGGTCACTGGCGTGATCGGCCTTGCCTTCGTCGGCTCGGTCGTGATCGGCAAGCCCCTGATCTACGAGCTGGCGCGCGCCAGCATGCGGCGGAAGTCGGAAGGCGAAGCTCAGGAGTTCGAAGCGCTCCAGGTCCACGCGGGTTTCCGACGAACCATGAAGGTCATGACCCTGGTCTGGGGTTTCGGCCTTCTCGCCGATGTGGCCTTGGGCGTCGTTCTGGTGTTCCAGCTCAGCATCAAGGAATATCTGATCGTCAATCCGATCCTCGGGTACGGAACGATGGGCGCGCTCAGCCTCTGGTCGTTCATCTATGGGCGCCGTGCAAAGCGCCGCGGAGAGGCGCGCCGGGCAGCTGCCGAGCTTGCTGCGAAGCTGGCCGCCGAATCCCCAGCGGGGGCCTGAGACTGCTCTTTGCCCACAAATATCGACCCATTTCGGGTCGTACGCGTTCACCGGGTCCTAAGGGTCGCATTGTTATTGGCCTGAATGAGCTTATTTTAGTGTTCCCGGGCGTTTGCCCCTGAAAGACGAGCGATGAACGACAAAGAGAAGAAGCCCGGTAACCCCTGGACCAAGGGTCTGCTGATGTGGGGAGGCGCTTTCCTGGCGCTATTCCTGATCGTCGAGATGATGCAGGGCGGATCGCGCGCCGAGGCCGGCAAGTCGATCCCCTATTCGGAATTCGTCCAGCAGGTCGATGAAGGCAATGTCCGCACCGTCGTCATCGCGAGGGATTCGAGCGGCGGCAACAGCACCATCGCCGGCAAGCTGTCGAGCGGTGATGACTTCCACACGATCGCTCCGGGCGATGCCAACGTCTCCGACAAGCTGATTGCCAAGAACGTGGCGGTTCAGGTGAAGGCTGAGGAGCAATCGAGCATCTGGCTCTACATGCTCTACAACTCGCTGCCGTTCCTGCTCATCCTCGGCATCAGTTTCTTCGTGATGCGTCAGATGCAGAAGAACGCCGGTTCGGGCGCGATGGGCTTCGGCAAGAGCCGCGCCCGGATGCTGACCGAGAAGCAGGGCCGGGTGACCTTCGCCGACGTCGCCGGCATCGACGAGGCCCGCGAAGAGCTTCAGGAGATCGTCGAATATCTGAAGGACCCCGGCAAGTTCGCCCGGCTCGGCGGCAAGATTCCCAAGGGTGCGCTGCTGGTCGGACCTCCGGGTACCGGCAAGACCTTGCTTGCCCGCGCCATCGCGGGTGAGGCGGGCGTGCCCTTCTTCACCATCTCCGGCTCGGACTTCGTCGAGATGTTCGTCGGTGTTGGCGCCAGCCGCGTCCGCGACATGTTCGACCAGGCCAAGAAGTCGGCTCCGTGCATCGTCTTCATCGACGAAATCGATGCGGTCGGCCGCCATCGCGGCGCCGGACTCGGCAACGGCAACGACGAGCGCGAGCAGACACTCAACCAGCTGCTGGTCGAGATGGACGGGTTCGAGGCCAATGAGGGCATCATCATCATCGCCGCGACCAACCGGCCGGACGTGCTCGACCCGGCGCTGCTGCGGCCGGGCCGCTTCGACCGCCAGGTCGTCGTACCGCGCCCCGACATCGACGGTCGCGAGCAGATCCTCAGCGTGCACATGAAGAAGGTGCCGCTGGCGCCCGACGTCGATGCTCGCGTGATCGCGCGCGGAACGCCGGGTTTCTCGGGCGCCGACCTCGCCAACCTCGTCAACGAGGCGGCGCTGCTCGCTGCCCGGCGCGGCAAGCGGCTGGTCGCGATGCAGGAGTTCGAGGACGCCAAGGACAAGGTGCTGATGGGCACCGAGCGCAAGTCGATGGTCATGACCGAGGACGAGAAGCGGATGACCGCCTATCACGAGGCCGGTCACGCCATCGTCGCGCTCCACGAGCCTGCCTCCGACCCAATCCACAAGGCGACGATCATCCCGCGCGGCCGAGCGTTGGGCCTGGTCATGCGCCTGCCGGAGCGGGACAGCTACAGCTATCACCGCGACAAGATGTACGCGAACCTCGCCGTCTCGATGGGCGGCCGTGTCGCCGAGGAAGTGATCTTCGGCTACGACAAGGTCTCGTCCGGCGCATCGTCCGACATCCAGTACGCAACCCAGCTCGCGCGCGACATGGTGACCCGCTGGGGCATGTCGGACTCGCTCGGACCGCTCCAGTACGCCGAACCGGAGGAGGAAGTATTCCTCGGCTATTCGGTCAACCGTTCGCGCCAGATGTCTAACGAGACGGCGCAGCTGATCGACAAGGAAATCCGCCGCGTCGTCGACGAGGGCTATGCCCGCGCGAAGCATCTGCTCGACGAGAATCGGGCCGAGCTTGAAACACTGGCTCAGGCACTGCTCGAGTACGAGACGCTGTCGGGCGACGAGATCAAGAAGCTGCTCGCGGGCGAAACGATCGATCGCGGCGGCACGAAGGGGCCGGCGATACCGGCAGCCGGCTCGTCGATTCCGAAGGCGAAGCGTCCTAAGGCGGGAGCCATCGGCGGTCCGGCCGCAGCCGGCGCGTAAGCTGTTCAACTCGCGTTAAGCGCCCAATTCCTCTTTTCCTTGCGGGAATGAGGAGGGTGTTTGATGAAGTTCAGGGCTTTGGTCGCTGCCGGGGGACTGTTCGCGGCGCCGGCGGCGAACGCAATGCCGGTCGACGTGTTTCTCGCCAAAGCGCAGGGACTTCAGTCGAAGGGCATGCTCGCGATGTTTTCCGGAGACCTCAAGGTCCTGCTCGACACCGTAAAGGCTGACGCGGCCGCCCTTAAGAGTGAGCGCGATGCAGCCCAGGCGGCGCATCGCAAGCCCCCTTATTGTCCGCCCGGGCCGGTGCAAATGGACCAGAAGGAGATCCTGGCCGCGATGCAGGCCGTCCCCGCGGCCGATCGGTCACGCACCGATAGTCGAACGGCGCTTCGAGCCCATCTCGCTCAGCGCTATCCTTGCCCCGCTTGAACCCGATCAGCTCATTCCGATCGCGACTGCTGCGGCCATGAACATTCCGGCGGCAGCGAACGCAAAGGTCACCAGAGCCATCGTCCGCATGATCGCGCTGAATCTGCTGAGTTCATAAGCGCCTTTCAATTGCCGATACATGTGGAACGGCGGCACGAAGAACAGCAAGCTCGCGAGGGTTGGAAAGCCGATCTCGATCAGCAAACTGCCGGCGACCACCAGCATCATCATGAAGGATAGCGAGTACGTCACAAAAACCATGTGATCGTAGGTGTTGTAGCGCCGGCGGAACGGGAACAGCAGCCACATGAACGGCACCGAGATCGGGATCAGCAGCCAGCTGTACTTGGATGCCGCGTCCTGAACTTTCATCGACACCAGCTGCGGATTCTCCTGTGCGTTCTTGACGAAAGGCCGGATGAAACTGGGAATATCGTCGTCGTCGGCGGGGGATGTTGTACTCTTGCCCGAGAGCGCATTCTGTGTGTCGGCGATGTCCTGATTACGCCTGGCGATTTTGCGGTCGATGTCGGCGACATCCTTCCCGGCGATAGCGGCGGCCTGGCGCTTGGCCTGCAGTCGGGCCACATTTGCCTGATTTTCCGCAATGTCGGCCTTCATTCGCTGCTGGAATGTCTCGGCGCCGTTCGATCCCAGAGTGCCGGTGAAGTTGAGCGCTGCAAACATCGCGAAGACGGTGAACAGATAAAGGGCGACCGGTGAAATGAACCGCGCGCGCTCTCCGGCTATATAGCGCCGAGTCATCTCGCCCGGCCGCCAGGCGAGCATCGGCAGGGTGTGCCAAAACTTGCCCTCGAAATTGAGCATGCCTTGCAGGAAATCCTGCCCGAAGCCGCGTACCGAACGGTGGACGTGCGCCCGCTGGCCGCACTGAGAACAGAATGGCCCCTTCAGGGGAGAGCCGCAATTGAGGCAGTTGCGTTCGTGAGTGTGGCCCGGATCAGTCAACTCGCCCGCGCTCGGCTCGGCGGCACGGCCGAGGAGCGAGCCAGTAATCGCGTCGCCAAGCGCCTCAAGATTTCCCATCTTCACCCCCGGCAGCGATATTAGGCGGCCTCCGCGGCTCATGCTAGCGCTTGGCACATGGCGCGCATCGGCCTCCTCGGCGGATCCTTCAATCCCGCCCATCGCGGGCATCGACATATCAGCCTCGAGGCGATCCGCGCGCTGGGGCTGGACGAAGTTTGGTGGCTGGTTTCGCCGGGCAACCCGCTGAAGGAAGGCGCGAAGGACATGGCGCCTTATCCGGCCCGCCTGGCCGCCGCGAAGCGGCTTGCCGAGCGTTCACGGATTCGGGTCAGCGACTTCGAACAACGGGCCGGCACTCGCTTCACGATCGATACTGTCCGGCTTTTGAAGCGGCGTCACCCGGAGCATCGCTTCATATGGTTGCTTGGAAGCGACAACCTGCCAAATTTTCACTTTTGGCGTAATTGGAGGGGTTTAGCACGCGAACTGCCGATTGCGGTGATTCGCCGGCCCGGTTATGATTCAGCTGCCCACGCGGCGCGCGCGATGGGCTGGCTACGAAGGTTCGTCCATCCTTCAAGCCAGGCAAAGCGGTGGACGGAGTGGAGTGCACCGGCGATCCTTTTCCTTCGCCTGACGCCCGATCCGAGCTCTGCAACCGCCATTCGTGCGCAAGATCCCCATTGGTATCGCCGGTCGTCCTCTCGCGTTTCACGCGTTGGCCGCTCCGGCCTGCCATTGTTCGCCAGGAGACCCCTTGACCGAACATCCCGTTGACGCCGCCGGCAATACGAGCCGTGCTCCTACTGATGTCGACGAACTCCACAAGCTCGTTCTCCAGTCGCTTGACGACGATCAGGCGCAGGAGGTTGTCACCATCCCGCTGACCGGCAAGTCGAACATCGCCGATCACATGGTGATCGCTTCCGGCCGTTCGACCAGGCAAGTCGCCTCGATGGCCGTTAAGCTTGCCGACAAGATAAAAGAGCGATTTGGTACGAATGTCCGGATCGAAGGGCTCCCGGCAGCCGACTGGGTGCTGATCGACGCGGATGACGTAATCGTTCACATTTTCCGTCCCGAAGTCAGAAATTTTTACAATTTGGAACGAATGTGGGCGTTTGGTGATGATTCGGGCGTAAACGCGGCTGCGCGCGGGTGAGGGCGGACATGCGGTTCATTGCGTTTTTTCTCTGTCTTTTCGCGCTGGTCACGCAGCCCGCTTATGCGGCCTCGTCGCCAAGCCTCGTCAGCCTCGAACAGCAACTGAGTTCAATGGTGGCGAACAAATCGTCGGACGTCGGGATCGCCGCGATCGACCTCAACACCGGCGAGACCGTCAGCATCAAGGGCAACACGCCATTTCCGATGGCCAGTACGGTGAAGGTCGCGATCGCTGCGCTTTACCTGGCGCAAGTCGACAACGGCCGCCGCTCGCTAGACGATACGATCGGTGGACAATCGGTCCGCGGACTGATGCGGCGGATGCTCGTTTACAGCGACAATCATGCGGCGGATATCCTGTTCAAGGACGTGGGCGGGCCGACTGCCGTACAGGCGTGGCTGTCGGACAATGGCGTCACTGGACTGCATGTCGACCGGACCATCGCCCAGCTCCTGGCGAGCAAGCGCGACCTTTGGGACCGCCGCGATTCAGCGACGCCGGTCGCGATGGTCGACCTGCTCCGACGCATTTATAAAGCCGAGCTGATCAAGCCGGACAGCCGGAACTATCTGCTCGACGTCATGGCCCAGTGCCAGACGGGCAGGAACCGGATGAAAGGTCTGCTCCCGGGCGTGCCCGTCGAACACAAGACCGGAACTCTCGATGGTCTCGCCGACGACGTCGGGTTCATCACCATGCCGGACGGACGCCGTGTGGCGGTCGCGATCTTCACGCGCGGAGGGTCCGATCGACCGAACACCATCGCGCAGACAGCACGCGCGATCTACGACGGTTTCAAGTCGATCTTCGCCTGGCCGTTTGGCGGGCCGGCGGTTAGCACCGCCCAATAAGTGCTGCTCCACATTGTGGCGCGCGGGAAAATCGGCCGCTCTCCGGAGGCCGAGCTGGTCGATCGCTATCTGAAGCGGATCAGCTGGCCGACGAAGCTCACCGAGCTCCCCGACCGCGGCGGTAAGCTTCCTGAGCTGCCGAGCGCTGCCGTCACGATCGCTCTGGATGAGCGAGGGGAAGCGCTGACATCGGTGGAGCTGGCGAAAAAGCTGGAAGCTTGGCGCGACGGAGGCAAGCGCGAGGCTCGCTTCCTGATCGGCGCGGCGGACGGGCATGAGCAGACCCAACGCCGCGATGCCGACCTCGTCCTGTCGTTTGGCCCAGCGACCTGGCCGCATCTGTTGGCGAGGTCGATGCTCGCGGAGCAATTGTTCAGGGCAACGTCGATCCTTGCGAACCACCCCTATCATCGCGAAGGATAGGCGCATGCGCCGCGCCGTCCTCGCTCTGTTGCTCTGCCTGCTGACGAGCGGGAGCGCTCTTGCGCAGGCAGGTGGCGAGCCGCTCGACGCAGCACTCAAACGCGCGCTTGCTGACCAGGCTGCCGCCGACGCCCAAACCGCCAGGCTCGACCGGCTTGCCGCCCAGGCCAAGGGAGACGCGGATCGGTTGCACGCGGAGCAGGCGGCCGCCGCGCAGGCGATCGACGCGGCCGAAGCACGGATCAGCGCCGCCGATGCGCGGGTTCGTCTCGCATCGGCCTATGTCGCAGCATATCGCCAGCGCCTTGCCGTCGAGCAGCAACCCGTTTCTTCACTCCTCGCCGGCCTGGCGACCATGGCGCAGCGGCCGCCGCTTCTCGCCCTTGCGGATCGTGGCGGGGCCGATGAGCTGGTTGAGGTTCGCCTGCTGCTGGATTCGACGCTGCCGGTGATCAGGCAGCGAACCGGCCGGCTGTCCGCCCAACTCGCCGAAGGACAAAGTCTGCGCCAAGCGGCAGTTGCGGCTCGGGCCGAGTTGTCACGCAGTCGCGATGACCTTGTCACCCGACGCGAACGATACGCAGCGCTGGAGCTGAAGGCTGTTCAGCGGGCGCTTGCAACGGGGGGCAGGGCACTGAACGCGAGCGATGCAGCGATGGCCGCGGGCGAAAATGTCGAAAAGCTGCGTGGGGAGGAGAAGGACACCCAGTCTATTCGCTCCGTCGCCAGCCAGTTCGCGGGTGAAGATGCGGCACCGCCGAGCCCATTCGCTTCGGAGGGCGTCATTCCCTCTGTCCCCTTCGTTTATGAGCTTCCTGCCGTCGGCATGGTTACGCAAGGCGTGGCTGCGGTCAGCGACAGTGGCGTTCAGGCTCGCGGGCTGACGCTTTCCACAAATCGCGGCGCTTCAGTGACCGCTCCGGCCGCGGGTACGGTGCGGTTTTCAGGGCCCTTTCGCGGGTACGACGGGGTGCTCATCATCGATCATGGCGGCGGATGGTTGAGCCTGATCGTCAACGTCGCCTCGCCGCTCCATCCCGGAGACCGGGTTCAGCCAGGCGATCCGGTCGGCCGGGCACTCGGGCCGCTGGAGGTGGAATTGTCCCAGAATGGGCGCCAAATGTCCCCCGCTCTCATCGCAGGTTCATCTGCATCCCTGTCAAAGGGCCCCAAAGGCGGTTAAACCCTTCATATTCAGGCGAGACGCCGGACTCAGGACGCCAACGATGAACTTCAACGCCAAGCTTCTTTCCTCCTTCGCGCTGGTCGGAGCGCTCGGCCTGGTGCCGGTGACCGCGACGTCGTTCGCAGCTGCCGATACGACCAATTATCAGGAGCTCGAGAAGTTCATGAGTGTCTACGAGCGGGTGAAGGCGAATTACGTCGATCCGGTTGATGATCATACGCTCATCAAGGGTGCGATTGACGGCATGCTTGCTGCGCTCGATCCGCACAGCTCCTATGCCGAGGCGAGCGACTTCGATCAGCTAAAGACCACAACTGATGGAAATTACGGCGGCCTTGGCCTCACGGTTTCGATCGAAGATGGCGCGGTGAAGGTCGTCGCGCCGACCGAGGATACGCCGGCATGGCGAGCCGGGATCAAGGCGGGCGATTACATCACCCACATCAATGGCGAGCTGGTCTACGGTCTCAACCTCGATGAGGCGGTGGCAAAGATGAAGGGCGATCCCGGGACGACCGTCAAGCTGACGCTGGTTCGCCCTGGCCGCGACAAGCCGATCGACGTGACAGTCACTCGCGAACGGATCGAGCTCCGGCCCGTCAAGTGGGAGATCAAGGACGGCGTCGGCTACATCAATATCAATACGTTCACCGGTAACGTCGGCGAGCAGACGAAGGCGGCGCTGGTCGCGATCGACAAGGCGACTGGCGGCCATCCGCTCGGTTACGTCGTTGATCTGCGTTCCAATCCGGGCGGACTGCTCGATCAGGCGGTCGATGTCGCTGACGACTTCCTCGACAGCGGTGAGATCGTCTCGCAGCGGGGTCGGACGAAAGACGATATCGAGCGCTATTATGCGCGTCCCGGCGACATGGCCCACGGGCTTCCCGTCATTGTCCTCACCGATGCCGGCACGGCCTCTGCGTCCGAGATCGTCGCGGGCGCTCTTCAGGACCACCGCCGGGCGATCGTCATGGGTGAGAAGAGCTTCGGTAAGGGCTCAGTGCAAACAGTTGTGCAGACCGGGCCGGATAGCGCTCTGAGGCTTACAACCGCTCGCTACTATACCCCGTCGGGTCGCTCGGTTCAGGCGGGCGGCATTCAGCCCGATATAGACGTCCCGCAGCTCAGCGACCCCGACTACAAGGATCGCCAGGTCGTCCGCGAAGTGGATCTGCGCCGGCATCTGCTTGCGCAGGCAAAGGTCGATGACAAGCTGCTCGATTCCGACGACACTCCGGATCCCCGTTTCAGCGATAAGCCCGACGAGCTCGCGAAACGTGGGATCAAGGATTACCAGCTTTATTATGCGATCAACACGCTGAAGCGGCTGGCTGCTCCAGCCTCGATCGCGTCGGCTGGCGCCTCAAAGCATTCGCGTTAGCGCCCACATGACTGAGGCCGTCGCCCCTGCTCAAATGCCAGTCGGGATCGAACCTGCGTCGCTTGCCCGTTTGATCGCGCTGCTTTTGCCGGTCGGGCTCCTGGGTGGCGCATTGTTCTCGCAATATGTTGGCGGTCTAAGCCCATGCGAGATGTGCATCTGGCAGCGCTGGCCCCACGCCGCCGCGATTCTGCTGGCGCTGATTGCGTTCACCGGTCCTGCTCAGTCGAACCGCAGCCGGGCGCTGACGCTGCTCGCGGCGCTTGCGATCGCAGTCTCGGGCGCCATTGGCGTCTATCATGCCGGCGTCGAGGCCAAGATCTTCGAGGGCTTCACCCAGTGCACCGCGAGCGGGCAGGGCCTGAAGGGCGCGGCACTCCTGGAGCACATCATGCATGCTCCAATCGTCCGCTGTGATGAGGTCCAGTTCCGCTTCCTCGGTATCACGCTCGCTGGATGGAATGCGATCCTGTCGCTCGGTGGGGCGGCGCTGCTCGCGGTGCTGACGCTGCGGACGAGGCGGGCTTGAGCGACTGGCGACCCGGCGACCGGCGCGCTGATACGGAATCGATGCTCCGCGTCGACCAGGCGGGCGAATATGGGGCAACGCGGATTTATGCCGGCCAGCTCGCGGTTCTGCGCCGCAATGCCGCGGAGGCGAAGCTCGTCGCCCGAATGGCCGCGCAGGAGCAGCGCCATCTCAATCGCTTCAATGCCCTCATGGCCGAACGGCGAGTCCGGCCGACCGCGCTGCAGCCGTTGTGGAACGTCGCCGGGTTCGCACTTGGAGCGGCGACCGCGCTGATTTCCGAGAAGGCGGCGCTCGCCTGCACCGATGCGATCGAAACCGAAATCGACAAGCATTACAGCGAGCAGCTGCAGAAACTCGGAGGCGACGACCCGGAGCTTGCTGCCGACATTGCCGACTTTCAGGCCGATGAGCTCGAGCATCGCAATACAGCGCGCGACGCGGGCGCGGCGAATGCGCCGGGCTATGCCTTGTTGACCGCGACCATCCGTGCCGGCTGTAGGGTGGCCATCGAGCTTTCGAAGCGAATCTGAGGAACGAATAGCGGCTTTGGCCGCTGGAATCCGTGTTGAAAGGATATGTTATGACCAGGCTGACGATCTCCCTCGCTGCCGCGACCGCGCTGGTTGGCGGCTTGGCGACGGTCCCGACGCCCGCGATCGCCCAGGCCGGCCAAGGTCAGGGTACAATCACGATTTACGGCAATGATCCGTGTCCGGCGCAGAACATCTGTATTCGCGCGCCGGAAAGCCAGCGGTACCGCCTGCCGCAGTCGCAGAACCCGCAGGGCACTCGCCAGGAGCGGGAGTCGTGGGCCAACAAGGCTCAAACCTTGAACAGCATCGGCAACACGGGCGCCCAAAGCTGCTCGAATGTCGGTCCCGGCGGCTTCACGGGCTGCGTCGTCCAATCGATCAATCAGGCCAAGCGCGAGCGCAAGGAACAGCAGGAGCAGGACACGCCGCCTGAGAAATAAGTCCGCGCCGAACTGCCGCGCTGCCATGGGGAGAGTGCAGCCTTGACCATCGCCGAAGCTACACCGGACCTGGAGCAGGTCGACCGCAATGATCGGGCCTTTCTCGGCCATCCGAAGGGTCTTGGGTTCCTTGGGTTCACCGAGGGGTGCGAGCGCTTTTCCTATTACTCCATGCAGACACTGCTCACGCTCTACATGGTCAACTACCTGCTCGTCCCGGGCCGCATGGATAAGGTGATCGGACTCAACTGGCTGCAATCCCACGTCTATGGCGGGATCACGGGCCAGCCGCTCGCCTCGGCGATTTTCGGGACCTACACGGCGCTCGTTTATTTCACGCCGATCTTTGGCGGAATGCTTGCGGACGGCGTGCTCGGGCGTACCCGAACAATGATCCTCGGCGGTCTGCTGATGGCGCTGGGCCATTTCCTGATGGCCATTGAATCGGCGTTCGTCTTCGCTCTTCTATCGCTGCTGCTCGGTGTGGGTGCGTTCAAAGGCAACATCGCGGCCCAGGTGGGTGATCTCTACGGGCCCAATGACCTTCGGCGCGCGATGGCCTTCCAGATCTTCTACATCTTCATCAACGTAAGCGTGATCATCGCGCCGCTCATCTCCGGCACGCTCGGACAGAAAGTCGGCTGGCATTATGGTTTCGGCTGCGCGGGCGTGGTGATGGTGCTCGGTCTGTTGATCTATCTGTCGGGCAGGCGCTGGCTCGCGCCGGAGACGCCGCGCGGGAAAGTCCGTGCCTCAAATGCCCCGCCGCGCGAAAGGCTGAGCAAGGATGATTGGATGTGCGTCATCTACCTGATCATCCTGATCCCGGTCCTCGCCATCTCGATGCTGACCAACCAGCAAATCTTCAATGTCTATCTCGTATGGGGCGACCAGAAGTTCGATCTCACATTACTCAACAATACCAGCAGCTGGCTCGTAACGGTCGACGCGGCAGTCAGCTTTACAATGCTGGTCGCCGTCGCAGCATTCTGGAAGTGGTGGGGCACCTTCCGCACGGAGCCAGACGAGATCACCAAAATGATCATTGGCAGCGTGTTCACCATCGCCGGAGCGCTTTGCCTGTTCATGGGAGCGCTGACTGCGCCCGCTCACGGCAAAATCAGCCTCGTCTGGCCAATGGCGTTCGAACTGATGAACAGCATCGGCTTCGCGCACATCCTGCCGGTCAGCTTGGCATTGTTCTCGAAGATCGCGCCCAGACAGATTGGGTCGACGGTGATTGGGCTTTATTACCTGGCCTTCTTCGCCGCTAACGCCCTGGTCGGCTATGTAGGCGGCCTTTACTCGAGCTTGCCGACAACTACGTTCTGGCTGATCCACGCGGCCAGTGCGGCCGTCGGCCTGATAGCGTTCACCGTCTTCAAGATCGCCATCGGCAAGCGCATGGAGAGCACTCCGCAGGACCAGGCTGCGGCACTGACCTGATCAGAGGCTGATTTCCGCGACCTTCTCCTTCATTCCGGCCTCCGGCTTGCGCCCGAGCAGCTTGTTGAAGGCTGGCTTCAGAAAGCCCTGAACGTCGCTTTTCCAGATCTTTGCATCGTCGATATCGAAGCGGACCAGCGCCATCTTGGGGTCGTCCTTGCCCTCGTACCATTCGGCAACGATCGGGCTCCACAGCCGATCGATCGTTGCTCGGTCATTGTTGACCTCGAGCGTGCCGCGCAGGCTTGCGAACAGATCGTGGCCCTTCGCCGAGAACGATCCGATCGCTCGGTTCGACTGAGCCATCGCGCGGGTCAGGTCATGGTCCTTGGCGGTGAAGAACCAGACCACGCCGGCGTCCCGGTCCTGATCCTCGAAATTGGCGGTCATCGGCTGCGTCGCTCCGTCGCGCGTTCCCTCGACGCCGAGCATCACGAACGGACTGCTCTTGAGCTCGCTCCAGAACTTCTCTTCGATCTCGCGATTGTCGGACATGGCAAACTCCTCTCGATTTGAGAGGAGAACCAGGCTGCAAGCCCCTCCGTTCCTCGATACGGCCCTAAGCCCTACCGGCTCAGGGAACGACTGGCAGGAACACCGCGCTGGCCGTCGCGCCGCCAGTGTAGACGTGCTGCGTCGCCGCCCGATAGTCCCCGGCCTTCGCGTAGAAGATGTTCGGCACAAACGTCTGCGGATTGCGATCATAGAGCGGGAAAAGGGTGGACTGCACCTGCACCATGATCCGGTGGCCGGGGAGGAAGACGTGATCGACGTTGGGAAGGCCGAACCGATACTCCTCCGGTTTGCCCACCCGCAGCGCGCGGGGTCTGGCGAAGCTATCGACATAGCGGCCGCGGAAAATCTCGATCCCGATCGGGAGCTCGAAGCCCGACATGTCGCGTTTGGAGCCCTGCCCGGCGCCCTCGGGCTTCTCGTCCGGATAGACATCGATCAGCTTGACCACCCAGTCACTGTCGGTTCCACTGGTCGACGCGAACAGATCAACCTGCGGTGCACCCATGATGTGCACCGCATGGGTCAGCGGCGGCCCCTGGTAGGTAAGGACGTCGGGACGGCCGTCGACGAAGCGCTGATCGTGGACCAGCCAGCTATGCCACTGGTTCTCATCTCCGATGTCGATAGGACGCGGCAGGAACGGTACCGGTTTAGCGGGGTCCGAGACATAGCTGTCGCTGCCAGACGTACCGGGCCGTTCGAAGCTCGTGCCGAGCCCTGACGTGAGATACAGCGGCGTCGGCGTGCCCATCGGCCAGCGCGGGCTCTCCTCCCACTTGTTGATGCCGGTCGCGTAGGTCAGCGCAGTCGGCGTGTGCGGATCGGGCGCGCCCTTGAGATAATGGTCGAGGAAGGGTTTGAGCCACTGCGTCCGCCATTGAAGCGCCGTGTCGCCGTTGAAGGTCAGGTCGCCGAGCTCGTACCCGTAATGGTTGGCGCCGGAATGCCGCCACGGCCCAATCACGAGGTGTAGGAGGCCTGTGCCTTCGTATTTATCCTTGAGCGCCTTGTAGACCGCCGGGGCGCCATAGCTGTCCTCCTGGTCCCACTGACCGACCTCAAGCATGGTCGGAACCGTCAGCGGGTGCGCCGCCATCCATTTGTCGACGGCCTGTCCGGACCAGAATTCGGTGTAGGCCGGGTTCTGGAACAGTTTCTGGACGAACGGCACATTCTCGATGTTGTAAGAGCGTGCATAGTCGCCGATCGATCCAGCCTCGAGATACCGGGTATAATCGTCGCCGCTGCCGTGCGGTACCGACGCACCGGCGTCGGCCTTGCCCGTGCTCTGCGATAGTCCGAAATCGATGCCCCCGGCACGATAAGCGCCATTGTGGAACCAATCGTCGCCTCGCCAGCCGTCGACCATCGGACTTTGCGGCACCGCTGCCTTTAGTGCGGGATGGGGATTGATCTCGGTCGCAAGCGTCAGAAAGCCGAGATAGGAGGAACCGATCGTCCCGACGCGCCCGTTGCTTTCCGGAATGTTTTTCACCAGCCAATCGATGGTGTCGTAGGCGTCGGTGCTCTCGTCGATCCCGGTATGATTGAGCGGACCAACGATCGGGCGATTCATCACGAAACTGCCTTCGGAACGGTGCAGCCCGCGAATATCCTGCTGAACGATAATGTAACCGTCATTGAAGAACTCTCGGTACATCGCCCACAGCATGTTCGCGCCTTGTTGGCTCGGGTTGCTGAACATCGCCGCATGGGCATCGTAGGGCGTGCGCGACAGCAGGATTGGACCGTTCTTCGTGCCCTTTTTCATCATCCATACGGTGTAGAGCTTGGTGCCGTCGCGCATCGGCACCATCGCTTCGTGCCGCTCGAAGTCCGCCCACGGCATCACCGGATCGTAGCTTGCGACAACGTCCGGGGTCATCGGCGTGACCGGTGCCGGCGGCGGCGCCGCCGCAATGGCAATCAGCGGGAAAAGCGAGGCGGTAAGGCGGAGCGCGAGGTTCTTCATGGGCCGGGACCGTAAGAGCGGCGCCGACCCTCCGCAAGCGACTGTTCTGCATACGGCTAAACGCCTGTATGGACAGAGAAAGTTCTGGAACATATTAGGAACGCGTGCCCCAGCTCGACCTTCAGGCCAAGCTCGCGATTCTCGCTGACGCCGCGAAGTACGACGCGTCCTGCGCATCGTCGGGGTCGATCAAACGGGATTCGCAGGGCGGCAAGGGCGTCGGCTCGACGGATCGCGGCATGGGCATCTGCCACGCTTACGCGCCGGACGGGCGGTGCATTTCACTGCTGAAGATCCTGCTTACCAATAGCTGCATCTTCGATTGCGCTTACTGCATCAACCGCAAGACCTCGAACGTGAGGCGCGCGCGGTTCACGGCGGAGGAGGTCGTCCGGCTCACGCTCGCCTTTTACAAGCGCAATTACATCGAGGGGTTGTTCCTTTCCTCGGGCATCATCCGTTCGTCGAACTACACGATGGAGCAGATCGTCGAGGTCGCGCGGAGCTTGCGGCACGACCACGATTTCCGCGGTTACATTCACCTCAAGACAATTCCGGATGCCGATCCGGAACTCATTCGCCGAGCCGGGCTCTATGCCGACAGGATTTCGATCAACGTCGAGCTACCCACCGAAGCGGGCTTGACGAAGCTCGCGCCCGAAAAGGACGCCGCCCGGATCTCTGGCGCAATGCGCGACATGAAAGCTTCGATTGCCGACGCCGATGACGCCGCAAAGCGGTTCAAGTCCGCGCCCAAGTTCGCGCCTGCGGGCCAGTCGACGCAAATGATCGTTGGGGCCGACGCGGCGAGCGATAGCGATATCGTGGGGAAGGCAAGTGGACTCTATGACCGGTTCGGATTGCGGCGGGTCTACTATTCGGCCTTCTCGCCAATTCCCGACGCCAGCGCAGTGCTGCCGCTGAAGCGTCCGCCGCTGATGCGCGAACACCGAATCTATCAGGCCGACTGGCTGATGCGCTTCTACGGTTTCGCGCCGAAGGAAGTGCAGGGCGCTACCGACGAACAGGGGATGCTGCCGCTCGACATCGATCCGAAGCTCGCCTGGGCGTTGAAGTTTCGCGAGAGTTTCCCGGTCGACGTTAATCGCGCGCCGAAGGAGATGCTGCTTCGGGTGCCGGGCCTCGGTACCAAGGCCGTTGACCGCATTCTTGCGTCCCGCCGTTGGCGAAAGCTGAGACTGGACGATGTAGCGCGGCTTACACTTTCGCTTGCCAAGGTGCGTCCGTTCATTGCCACCGCCGACTGGCGTCCCACGTTCCTCACGGATCGTGCGGACCTCAGCTCGTTGATAACTCCAAAGCGGGAGCAGCTGGAGCTGTTTGCCGCCTGAGGTGCTACGCGAAGGGCCCATGATCGATGCCCATCGAGTGACCTTGTCGGCACCCGACGATTTCGAGGGGTGGCGCGATGCCGCGCGCGATCTCGCCGAAGCGGGCGTGCCGGCGAGCGCTGTCGTCTGGCAGGTTGAGGGCGGCGATCCAGACCTGTTCGGCTCCGAAGTGCAGCGGCCGGCGGCGGCGAGCTTTCCGGTGCCGAGAGCGTTTGTCGATCTGGCGAAAGACGTTGTGTGTCATTCGGACCCGGAGCGCTTCGCGTGGCTCTATGCGATGCTGCTGCGGCTAAAGACCAACCGGCACGCGATCGAGGACGAAGCCTATCGGCTGGTCAGGCGCGTGCAGGAACTCGCGAAGGCGGTCCGCAGCGACATTCACAAGATGCACGCCTTCGTCCGCTTCCGTGAGATAGACGAGCGCTTCGTCGCCTTCTTTGAGCCCGACCATCACATCGTTCGCCGCGCGAGCAGCTTCTTCGTCAACCGTTTCGCCAACATGAACTGGTCGATTCTGACTCCCGAGCTGTCGATCCACTGGGACGGCAAAGCGCTTGCGGAGGGTCCAGGCGCTACGCGTGCCGACGCACCGACCGGTGATCCGCTGGAGGAGACCTGGCGAACCTATTATTCTTCCATCTTCAATCCGGCTCGATTGAAGGTCGACGCGATGCTTCGGGAGATGCCGAAGAAATATTGGCGCAACATGCCGGAGACTTCGCTCGTTCAGCCGCTGATCGCTGGAGCGCGTGCCCGGGAGCTGGAGATGATCGAACGTTCGGCGGCAAAAGAAGGATTGGCGGACGCGCTTCAGGCCGAACGGCACATCGAGCCGGGCGGAAATCTGCGCGCTTCCTGGGAGGCCCTTCTCAAGGATGCGCGCAAATGCACTCGCTGCGACCTCTACAAGCATGCGACGCAGACGGTGTTCGGCGAGGGGCCTCTCGACGCTTCAATCATGTTCGTGGGCGAGCAGCCGGGCGACCAGGAAGACCTCGCGGGAAGGCCCTTCGTCGGGCCGGCGGGGCAATTGCTCGACGCGGCGCTGGAGAAAGCGGGTATCGACCGCTCAACCGTTTACGTCACCAATGCGGTCAAGCACTTCAAGTTTGTGCCGCGCGGCAAGCGCCGCATCCACAACAAACCCGATGCGGGCGAGATCGAAGCCTGCCGCTGGTGGGTCAGCCACGAGCGCGAACTGATCCGTCCGCCGGTGACCGTGGCCCTCGGTGCAACCGCCGCCCAAAGCCTGTTCGGCAAGACCATGGCCATTGGTCGCAATCGCGGCGTTCCATTGAAGCTGCCCGACGGCAGCGAATGCTGGATCACCGTCCATCCGAGCTTTCTGCTTCGGATCCCCGAAGAGGATCGCAAGTTGGAAGAGAAGAAGCTGTTCCTCCGCGATCTCAAGCGCATCAAGGCTCGGGCCGAGGAACTGGCCCGCTAGAACTTGTAACCGAGTGTCAGCTTAGCCGTCCGCGGCGCGCCCGGAGCGATGTTGTTGTCGGCGTTGGCCGTCGGGAAATAGTGCACGCCCAGCAGGTTCTCGACGTTTAGTTGACCCTGAATTCCGAGCGGAAGCTTGTAGTAAAGCGCGGCATCGAGACGGGTGTAGCCGGGCAGCTCCACGGCGTTGCTGATCGTAGCGAAGCTTCTCGAACGCGCGATCACCCCGAGGCCGAAGCCGAGCTGCTTCGTGACATCGTATCGGTTCCACAGCGAGAAGCTGTGACGCGGCACGAGCGGGACTTCGCGACCCGCCGGGGCAGCAGTCGTCGTGCTGGTGATCTCGGCTTTCTGGAGGGCGTACCCGCCGGAGATCAACCACCGGCTGGTGATGCTCCGCTCGAGACCGAGCTCAAGGCCGCGACTTCGTTGCGCACCGGTGAGTACCGTCAACGCCGGGTTGCTGGGATCGCTCGCCCGGGTATTGGTTCGATCGAGGCGATAAATCGCCGCGGTGGCGAGAAGGCCTCCGGGCAGCTGCAGCTTCGCGCCAACCTCGTAATTGTCGAACCGCTCGGGCTTCAGCCCTTCGGTGATCGACGTGAGGCTGCTGAACTGGTCACCCGACTGCGGCAAATATGAGCGGCTGTAGTTCGCGTAGATCGACAGGTGCCGGTCCGGCTTCAGGACAAGGCCGATGCGCGGAGACCAAAGATGGTCGGCGCGGTCGAACTCCCCGCCGCTGCGGAAGTCGTCGACCGAGACCTTGAAGCTGTCGAAGCGCAGTCCAGCAACGATCTCGATCCACGAGGCGGGGCGGATCTGATCCTGGATATAGGCCGCGGCGACGTCGGCGTGCACCCGGTTGTCCGCGTCCGTCGTTGACGGAGTGAAGATCGCGTTCGAATCGACGGTCGGGTTGCTCACCGGCACGGTGCTTCCCGTTGGGAAGTTCGCCGTATTGCGCTTGTTGCGCGAGCGTTCGCTGCCGACCTCGAAGCCGAGCAGCAACGTCTGATCGATGCCGCCGAGGCGATTCTGCCAAACGAGGTCTGTCTGGCTGAACAGGTTCGTGCGGTTGTTGAGATTATTGTAGCCTGCGAGCGCAACGACATTCGTGACAGGGTTGAAGCTGTTCGCGAAGACGTTCTGGTAGAATTTGTCGTAGGTGCCGAACTGAGTGTGGTTCTTCAGCGTGAAGGTGTCGCTGAAGCGATGTTCGACGCCAACCGTCGCGATATTCGCATTTACGCGGGCGAAGCTGATGTCCGGATCTCCGAAGAAGTCGCGAGTGTGACCACGCAACGGTTCGTCGCCGTTCGCTGGCACACCGCGGTCGGCGGTGCGGCGATCATGGAAATATTCATAGGAGAGATCGATCCGAGTATCCGGGGCAGTCAGCAGAGCGACGGTTGGATTGATGCCGTAGCGCTTCAGATTGACGTGATGCCGGAAACTGTCGCTGTCTTCGAACATTCCGTTGAGCCGGACGCCGACGGTACCGGAGATCGGTTGGTCAATATCGCCGGTGAAGCGCATCGCGCCCCAATTGTCGGTCGACGCACTGACGCTCCCGCCGAGCGCGAAGGTCGGCTTCTTCAGAATGCGGTTGAGGATTCCGCCGCCGCCCCCGCGGCCAAAGATCATAGCGTTCGGGCCTTTCAGGACCTCGACTCTGTCGATGTTGTAGAAGTCCCGGAAGTATTGAACGTCGTCCCGCACGCCGTCGATGAAGAAGTCGGCGGTGCTCGAGTTGCCGCGAAGGACGATCTGGTCCCGATTGCCTTCCCCTGATCCGTAGGAGGCGCCCGGCACGAATTGCAGGAGCTCGCCGACGGAACGGAGCTGCTGGTCCGCGATTTGCGCCCCCGAGATCGTCGTCAGCGCTTGAGGGATGTTGCGGATGTCGGTCGGCGTCTTTGTCGCGGTCGTCGTGGCCTTCACGCCGTAGGCGACATGTTCGCCGGTAATGACGATCGGTTCTGCCTCGGCGGCCGACGCGGCAGTATCTGCGGCAAAAGCCGGATCAGCACCGCAAGCGAGTGTCGCCGCAGCCAAGGAAAAAAGCAGGCGGTCCATTGGTCCCCTTTGTAATAGCTAGGGGTCTTCTAATGGTACTGATAATCATTCGCAATAGCGAAAACCTATTCCGCTGCCAGCAATGTCTCCGCACCACCAAGGTCGACCGATACGAGGCGACTGACGCCCTTCTCGATCATCGTCACGCCGTAGAGGCGGTCCATCCGGCTCATGGTCACTGCATTGTGAGTGACGATCAGGTAGCGGGTGTTGGTCTCCTGTGTCATTCGCTGGAGGAGTTCGCAGAAACGCTCGACATTGGCGTCGTCCAGGGGCGCGTCGACTTCGTCGAGCACGCAGATCGGCGCCGGGTTCGTGAGGAAGATGGCGAAGATCAGCGCCACCGCGGTCAGCGCTTGCTCGCCGCCGGACAGCAGAGTGAGGGTGGACAGTCGCTTGCCCGGCGGCTGGGCCATGATCTCGAGCCCGGCTTCCAGGGGGTCGTCGCTTTCGACCAGCTCGAGATGAGCCTGCCCGCCCTCGAACAGAGTGGTGAACAGCCGGCGGAAATGGGCATCGACCTTTTCATACGCGTCAAGTAGGCGAACTCGCCCCTCTCGATTGAGATTGCCGATCGAGCCGCGAAGGCGATGGATCGCCTGGGTCAGCTCCTCCGCTTCCTCGGCGCCCTTGCTTCGCGTTGCGTCGAGTTCGGCCAGTTCCTGCTCGGCAACCAGGTTCACTGGCCCGATACGCTCACGCTCTGCCGTCAGCCGTTCGAGCATCGAGGCCTCTTCGTCGGCATTTCGCCGCTCACCCGAATCGAAGCCAAGACTCTCGGGTAGGCGCTGGGGCACGCAGTCAAACTTGTCGACGCTTGCCCGGGCGAACTCGGCGCTCCGAGCTTGCTGTCCTTCGGCACGCGCTGCGGCAGCGGCGCGCCGCTCACGGGTATCGGCGGATCGCTCGTTCGCTGTGCTGACGGCTTGAGCGGCGCTGACCACGGCTCCTTCGGCTTCGCGCTCGGCGGAAGCTGCCTCTCCGATCCGCACCTGGCTTTGATCGTTCGCCGGTTCCAATTCGCGGATACTAACATCGAGATCGGCCGGCTCTCGCTCCAGTGCCTCGCGTTCAGCTGCCTGCGCCTTCTTCCGCTCGACAGCTGATGCAAGCCGCTGGTCGGCATCGGCCTGCCGCTTGCGCCATTCCGTCTGCTCCCGCCCCGCAGCGCTGAATCGCTCCCGATCTGCCGCCGTTTCGCGCGCTTTTGTCGCCGACTCGGCGCGCTTGTCCGCGACCGCGGTGGCAGCGTCGGCGGCGCGCTCCCGGGAGCCTGCGACTTCGTGTTCCAGCGCGGCCGGATCCGGAAGCGAGGCAAGCGAACGCTCGGCTGCGTCGACCGCTTCGCCTGCGGCACGTAGCACCGGCTCAAGGTCTGCCTGACGCTGAGCAAGGCTGGTCCGCTGAGCTTCGATCCTCTCCAGGGCAGCATTGGCGGCATCTATCGCGCGACCTGCTTCGCGTGCATCGCGTTCCGCTGCGAGAGCCGCGGAGCGCCCTTCCTCTGCTGCCCTGCGGTTGTGCTCCATCAAGGCGAGCGCTTCGTTCCGCGCGGCTGCCGCCGCTTCCACCGTTCCGTTCAACGACGGTAGTTCGGCCGTGAGCTCGGCCAGCCGGTTAGCACGGAGAAGGCGCTCCGCTGCTGCTGCACCTCCGCCGATCGAGACGAATCCATCCCAGCGGCGCAGGCGTCCGTCGAGCGTCACGAGCCGCTGACCGACCGCCAGCGGCTGGCCGCTGTCTTCATCGGCCACGGCAACCTGCCGCAGCCGGCGCACGAGTTGATCCGGCGCCGACACATGGTTCGCCAGGCATTCCGCCTCAACCGGAAGGATAGGGTCGTTCGGGGAAGGCCCGCTGCCATTCCACCGGCGCGGGCCGTCGCCTCCGACTTCCGCATCCGCATCTTCGCCAAGTGCCGCCGCCAGCGCACGCTCGTAGCCCGGCTGAGCTTTCAGGCTGGCGATCGCTGCGCCGCCCCCATGCTCCAGCGCCCTCGCAAGCGCGTCATGCTCGGACTTTGCAGCCGATAACGCAGCCCTGGCGGACGCGAGGCGGCTCTCGGCCGCGTCGCGGCCTTCGGCGGCATCGCTCCGCGCCTGTTCTGCGTCGACGCGGCGAGCCTCTGCAGCTGACAGTGCTTCGGATGCGGCCTTGGCGCGCGCCTCCGCCACGCTTCGCGCGCGTTCCTGCTCGCCGCCATCTCCGAGCGAGCGAAGCTGATCGGAGAGCTTCTGTTGCTCCATCGAGGTCCGTCCGAGCTGCGCCTTGGCTGCATCGAGCGCAGCGTCCGCAACGCGCCGCTCGGCCCTCATCGCGGCTTGACGCGCCAGCAATTCGGCAAGCGTCGCCTCAGCTTCGCGAGAGTCAGCCTCGGCGGCGCTGAGCTCGGTTGCGATCCTCGCCGAATGAGTCTCGGCATCGTCCAATCGTATCGCGATGGCCGAACGCTCCGATTCCAACTGAGCAATTGCCCGCGACGCATCCCCCTTCAGCGCCTCCTCGCGAGCCATGTCGTCGGCGAGCGATCGCTCTAGCCGGTCGAGTTCAGCCAGCCTGCGCATTACCGTGTCCCGCCGGGCTCTCGCTGTCGCCAGTTGGTGGGCGAGCTCGTGACCTTCCTCGCGAAGCTCGGTCAAAGCATTGCGCTTCTCGGTCAGCCCGGCGTTCGCAGCATCCTGAGCGGCATGGGCCTCCGCGATCGCCTGCTGAATGCGCTCGACTTCTTCGGCCGCCGCCCGAGCTTCAGCCGTAGCCGCCGCGGCCGCACTTTCCGCCTCAACCCAGCGCGCGTGGAGCAGTTTGGCTTCGACGCTGCGAATCTGATCGGTAAGCTTGCGATAGCGCTCTGCCGCCCGCGCTTGCCGCCGAAGCTGCGCAGCTCGCTGCTCCTGATCGCCCAGGATTTCGCTTAGACGCTGGAGGTTGGCTTCCGTCGCGCGGAGCTTCTGTTCGGCGTCCTTGCGCCGCGCATGCAGTCCAGAAATACCTGCGGCCTCTTCGAGAAGCTGGCGGCGTTCCACCGGCTTCGCCGCAATGACCGCGCCGATCTTGCCCTGGCTCACAAGTGCTGGGGAATGCGCACCGGTTGCCGCGTCGGCGAACAGCAGAGCGACATCCTTGGCCCGGACATCACGGCCGTCGATGCGATAGGCTGATCCCGAGCCACGCTCGATCCGCCTTGTCACTTCGCTTTCACCGGCTTCGGATTGGTCCCCGGCCTCGCGCTCAAGGAGCATTGAGACTTCCGCGAAATCGCGCGGCGGGCGGGTGGCTGTCCCGGCGAAGATCACATCGTCCATGCCGCCGCCCCGGAGCGACTTCGGGCTGGACTCGCCCATCGCCCAGCGGATGGCCTCCAGAAGATTGGATTTGCCGCAGCCGTTGGGGCCGACCACTCCAGTAAGGCCGCGCTCGATCCTTAGCTCGGCGGGCTCGACGAAGCTCTTGAAGCCGGAAAGCTTCAGCCGCTTGATCTGCATCCAAGCGCCCCCACGCTCACGCGCATTCCTTACGCCCCCGCTTTCTTGAGCTGCGGCTCGAGATCCTCCCACAACGCTGCGTCGCTCACCTTGCCGTTGATGATGAACGTCGGCGTATGATCGATTCCCATCTCATTGGCCTTCTGGGTGATGCTGATCAGCCGCTGCAACCCTTTGGGGTCGATCAGGCACTGCCGGGTTTGGGCGGCGGTGAGCCCAAATCGGGAGGCCACCGCCGGGAAGCCAGCGACCTCAGCCAGCCGAACGATCCGCTGCTGATCGTTCATCTTTTCGATCTCTGCCTTGTCCGCGTCGGTAAGGGCGCCGACCTTCGCTTCCCACTCCGGCTGGGTCGAGAAGACGACTTCCGACATTGGGAAGAACTTTGCCGGTCCGGCACAATGTGCAAGCAGGCTGATCGAAATGTCGGGCGCGTTCAGCAGCAGGTTGCGGAACTCGTAGCTGACTCGTCCGGTGCGGACATAGCCAGCGACCAGGGGCTTGTAGCCAGTCTCCTCGAAATGCCGGCAGTGCGGACAGGCCAGCGAGCCATATTCGACCAGCTTAACCTTGGCCGCCGGGTTGCCCATGCGAAACCCGCCGTCCGGTGTGGCGACGACCGTCCTGCTCCAGTCGCGAACCGGCGGTTTGGCGGCCGCAGGGCTGGCCGCCAAACTCATCGCCGTTGCTGCGACCAGGGCGGCGGCAAGCCTCATTTCAGCGCTGCGTCCAGCTGTGGCTGGAGCTTATCCCAGCTTGCCGTATCCTTCAGCATCTTGCCGTTGATCACGAACGCCGGCGTGCCTGAGAAGTCCGGGTACTCGTCGTTGACGTTGCTGGTAACCTGGGCTTCCTTCTCGATCATCTTCTGATCGCTCAGGCACTGGTTGGCCTTGGCCTGCGGCAGGCCGCGCGCCGCGAACCAGTCCTGCAAGCCGAGCAGATTGGCCGTGGTTACCGTCGCCTGAGTTGGGCTCATATTCTGGATCTGCGCGAACTTGTCCTGGTTGGTGGTGACCTTGGCCATCCAGACGTCCTGGTCTTTGTAAAGCGCCTGGGAGAGCGGGAAGAAGGTCTTCAGGCCGTTGCATCGGATTAGGATGTTGGCGGCCATGTCGATCGGGCCGTGGATGACATATGGCCGGAACTCCCAGCTAACCTGTCCCGACTTCACATATTTGTCGACGAGCGTCGGAGCGCCCTCTTCCTCGAACGCTTTGCAATGCGGGCAGGACAGAGACCCGATCTCGATCAGCTTCACCTTGGCGTTGGGGTTGCCCATCAGGAAGCCATCGGAGGTCTGGTTGACGACATCAGCCCATGTCCCGCCCGGCGGCGGGTTCGCCTGGGTGATCGTGACCTTTTCGTTGGCGGTCGAGGTTCCTTCGATGGAGTTAGTGCTCTTCTTGCAGCCGGCGAGTGCGAGAGCGGCCATGGCGCTGGCGAGGAGAATTCGAGTCTTCATCTGTTCGTTCGCTCCGGTGTTACCACGGGGATCTGAACGTCACTTTCGTTGGAAAGCGACGGAGGGCCGCTGCTAGCGGCAATTTGTGCGGCAAGCGACTCCAGGCAGTTGCGGAGCTCCGGATCGGCAATTTCGCGAAGGCCCTCACCAAGTTCCTTCGGCACCGGGCGAAGCTCCGGCCGCTTGGGTCGCTCCGCCGGCGCGGGCGGTTTGCCCTGTCGAAAGACGATGCGATCGATCGCCGCATAGCCGAAGAAGCGATTCACGCGTTCAACGATGATCGGCGTCAGATGCTGGATCAGCGGCGCATGCGCTCCGTCGACCATCAACGTCAGGACTCCGGCCGCGCGCTTTCCCATCGGGAACTTGATCGATTCGGGGCAGGACACCTTGGCGTAGCGCTCGCCGACGATCTCGGCCCACCGGCTAACGATCGAATGCTGGACGAAGCCAAAGCGGCGAAACGACTGGCCGCCAATGTCGCCGACCAGCTCGCCCGCGGCCCGCGGACGACAGCTTCGTTCGGAGTGTTCGGGCTTTTGCTTCGACATCGGGCCGGAGCATGGCATAGCAAAATGGTGCCCGCCAATGCCGCAGCGCTGCTGCTTCAACATTATGTGGATAACTTCAGGCGCCTGCCGTGGCGGTCCGCTCCCGGCGAGCCGCCCCCTGATCCCTATCGCGTGTGGTTAAGCGAAGTGATGCTTCAGCAGACCACCGTCGCGACCGTCACGCCGCGATTCGAACGGTTCGTTGCACGTTGGCCGACTGTCGAAGCGCTAGCCGCCGCGACCGACGGGGAGATCCTCGGCGAGTGGGCTGGGCTTGGCTATTACGCCCGCGCACGGAACCTGATCGCCTGCGCTCGAAAAGTCGCGACAGGCGGCGGCTTCCCCAGGACTGCAAAAGAGTTGAGGCAACTGCCGGGAATCGGCTCCTACACTTCAGGTGCAATCGCTGCGATCGCCTTCGGCGAACGCGTTGCGGCGGTCGACACGAATGTTCAGCGCGTAATCGCCAGGCTAAACGGTCTTGAGCACGCGGAGGGGAACCGGCTTTCCAAGCTCGCGCTCGCGATGACCCCTCAGGAACGACCCGGAGATTTCGTTCAGGCCATGATGGATCTCGGCGCCACCATATGTCGTCCGAAGCGACCGCATTGCGGGGAATGCCCGCTCCATCGGTGCTGTGTCGCCTTCGCTTCGGGAGCGCCGGAGCGATTTCCCGAGCAGCGTGGGCGTTCCGTTCGGCCGCACAAGCATGGCATCGCTTGTTGGATCGAGCAGGAGGGGAAGATCTGGCTGACGCGGCGGCCGCCGAAAGGGCTGCTAGGCGGGATGGCCGCGCTTCCGGGCAGCGATTGGACCTCGGAGCCGCAGCATCGAGGCAACGCCATCGCGACGGTGCGGCACGTCTTCACCCATTTCTCGCTCGACCTGCACATTGTCCCACGCCCTGAGCCCGACGGCGAGGGCTGGTGGCAGCCGTTGGCAGGCCTCGCGGACGCCGGCCTCCCAACTCTCTACCGCAAGGCTGTCGAAGCCACGCTAGCTTGCGACGACCGACTTGCCGCCTGATCCTTTCTTCAGCGGTCCCGGTCTTGACCGGGCAGACGCACTGCGCGGCGATCCTGCGGCACTGGAAGGACTGGCTTCGCACCCGGATGCCCGCCAACTCAAATGGCACGACGCGCTGCCGGAACTCGATGAGATGGGGCGGCTGGTCTGGAGCGATCCCGAGGCACCGGAGCTATTTCTCGGCCTGGAGGCGGGCGCACCGCGCTTCACTGCGATCGAGGATGTGCAGGCTCACGCCTACGCCGCATTTCCATTGCTGGCAGCGATCGAACCTTCGGAAGCACCGCTGCTAGCTGCGGCACTCAGTCTCAGTCGCTGGCATGGCAAGCATCGCTTCTGCGCCAACTGCGGACAGCTGAGCGAGGTCGTGCGCGGCGGGTGGTCGCGCCGCTGTCCTTCGTGCGGAGCCGAACATTTTCCGCGCGTCGATCCAGTGGTGATCATGCTCGCCGAACACGAGGGCAGGCTGCTCCTCGGTCGTCAGCCACAATATCCCGCAGGCCGCTATTCAGCGCTAGCCGGCTTCGTCGAAGTCGGCGAGACAGTCGAGGCTGCCGTTGCCCGCGAGCTTCAAGAGGAAGCCGGCATTCGGGTGGGCAATGTCCGCTACATCGCCAGCCAACCTTGGCCATTTCCGTCATCGCTGATGATCGGATGCATGGCGCAGGCGGACGACGATGTCCTAACGATCGATCGGACCGAACTTGACGATGCACGCTGGTTCACGCGGACGGATGTCGAAGCTGCGCTCGCGGAGGTGCCCGACCCTGCGTTCAAGCCCCCACCCAAAGCCGCGATCGCACGGACGTTGCTGGAGCACTGGCTCACGGCTTGAGTTCGCAAAAATCGGCCCCTAAGAGCAGCCCAAATCCATTCCTTCCCGGCTCCGGGGATCAACAGGGACGCTTCATGGACGATCGCTTCAATACCATCGCCGGCTGGGTGCTGTTCGCTGGCATCATCGCGCTCGGTACTTCGATCGTCGCGGGCGAAGCGTTCCATTCCGAACGTCCGGAGAAAATGGGCTATCCGATCGCGGGCGTTGCCGAGGAAGGCGCCGGTGGCGGAGCGGCCGAACAGCCGATCGAGTTCTATCTCGCGAAAGCGGACCCGGCTAAGGGGCAGCAGATCTTCAACAAGTGCATGGCCTGCCACAACGCCGACAAGGGCGGAGCCAATCAGCTAGGACCGAACCTGTGGGGCGTGATCGGTGAGCCGATCGGGCAGGGCAAGGGCTTTGCATTCTCCGATGCGTTGTCGAAAAAGGGCGGCACCTGGAACTGGGATAATCTCAGCCAGTGGCTCACCAGCCCGCGCGCGTTCGCGCCAGGCACCAAGATGACGTTCGCTGGTCTCGGCAATCCCGAAGACCGCGCGAACGTGATCGCGTTCCTGAACCAGCATAGCGACGCGCCAAAGCCGCTTCCGGCGGCTCCCGCGGCTGCGGCACCAGCGGCGGCGGGAACCGCGCCTGGCGCTGGTCCGAACAACGGTCCTCAGAAAGCCGCGACGGGCCAGGCCGCGCCGGTCGCTCCCGGGCCTACGACACCAGCCAAGAAGTAGAGACTATTCCGGCTTTGCGGACTGGATCACCGGCGCCGCCGGATGGTCTTGGTAATAGTTCGCGACGAACTCCCACGCCTCGTTCGCGTCCTCGCTCCAATGGATAAGGTCGAGGTCGTGCGGCGCAATCACGCCTTCCTCGACCAGCGCGTCAAAGTTGACGACGCGGTTCCAGAACTCGCGGCCGAAGAGAAGGATAGGTAGCGGCCGAACCTTGCCTGTCTGGATCAGCGTCAGGAGCTCGAACATCTCATCGAACGTGCCGAACCCGCCCGGGAAAACCGCGACTGCCCGCGCGCGGAGCAGGAAGTGCATCTTCCTCAGCGCGAAATAGTGGAACTGGAAGCTCAAATCCGGGGTCACATAGCGGTTCGGCATTTGCTCGTGCGGGAGCACGATGTTGAGACCGATCGACTCCCGGCCTTCTTCGAAGGCGCCGCGGTTCGCCGCTTCCATGATCGAGGGGCCACCGCCCGAGCAGACGACGAAATGCTTCTTGCCTTCCTCGTCGCACCCGCAGCGGCTGGCGAGTTTCGCGAGATCGCGGGCGACGTCGTAATAACGCGCCTTCTCCTTTAGCCGTTCAGCGATCTTTTCCTGTTGCGGATTGGTCGCGGCGGCAATCAGCGCATCGGCCATGTCGGGCGCTGGGATCCGGGCCGATCCGTAGAACACGAAGGTCGAACCGATCTGAGCCTCGTTCAGCAGCAGCTCGGGCTTCAACAGCTCGAGCTGAAACCGGACCGGCCGAAGGTCGTCGCGAAGGAGGAACTCGGTGTCCTGGAACGCAAGCTTGTACGCGACGCTTTCGGTTTGCGGGACGGCCGGCACATGCTCGGCGGCGCGCGCGTCGACCTTCGAGGTCGGGAAAATGCGCTTGGGGGGTAACGGTTGTGAAGTCATCCGAGCCGGTTAGCGGCAAAGATTCCCCGCGTCACCCTGCCGCTTCTGCCTCCGCCTCGCGCGGCGCACCCCAGTCGATACGGCGCGTGGCGTACATCACTCCGGCCAGCGCTCCGAAGAGCAGCAACGAGCCGATCAGCAGTGAGAAGGCTTCGAGGCTGAGGAGGATGTAGAGGACCGCGTAGAGACCGACGAGCAGTCCGCCAATGAACGCTGCGCGCTTCCAGCTGGCGAGCACTGCAGCGGCATAAGCGGTGTTGAGGCCTGCGATCGCGGCCGAAGCGAGCACATAGGCGGGCGTGAAGCCAATCACTTCCGCGAAGGCGAGCAGCAGGACAAAGAACAGCACTAGCGCGGCACCCATCAGCAGATATTCGACCGCCGACACGCGCACGCCCCCAATGACGTCGAACATCAGCAGCGCGAGGAAGGTGAAGCCGATGAATAGGAAGCCGTATTTCGTCGCGCGGTTGACCTGCGAGTAGGGATCGACCGGCTGGATGAGGTTGATCTGCGCTCCCGACGGTGTCCCGTCGCTCGCCGTCGGTTCCGGCGCACTCGAGGAGCTCGGATCGCTGGTGCTGACCAGCGATTTGCCGAGCGCCAGGTTGCCGATGCGGTACGTTGCAGCGAAGCCGTTCGCGCCGATCTGACGTGTCGTCGGAAGGAAGTCGCCGGCGAAGCTCGGGCTGGACCAGGACGAATGCACCGTCCAGCTAGTGTCGCCTGCCGCTGGCGCGAGACTTATTGAAGCATTGCCCCGGAAGTCGAAGGCGAAGTCGATCGCGATTGGCCGGGCCGTCAGGCCGCCCGCATCGATCCACGCAAAGAAGCCCCGCCCACCGTCGCTTCCTTCGCCAGGTTGCAGTCGCAACTGCTTTCCGTCCGCGCTGACGCTCGGGTTTGCCCCAAGCCCTCGCGGATCGCTGATCCCGAAGCGCAGCTCGGCGCGGCTCATGTCCATTTGGGAAGGATCGACGCCGGTCCGGGAAAGATCTGGCGGGAAAGCGAAGCGTGCCTTGCCGGCAACATGCGCTCCATAGACCACCGCCTCGTAGATCGACCGTTTGCGGACCTCCGGCTTCACGTCGGTAGTCATCTGCACCAGTTCCGGCGCCAGGGTCAGCTGACGCATCACCTGGTTGCTGCGAGTGACGCTCTGGCCGTTCTGGACCACGGTCTCGGTTGCTGTCGCTCGATAGGGGATGACGAGTACCGGTCCGTTCATCGCCTGAGCCCCGCCCCAACCGGCGGTAATCGATACGGTCGCCTCGTCAGACTGCGATTTGCGGTCGTACACCAGCAGCCAGATCGAGAAGAGCGGGAGGGTGAGGACGAGGCCAACGAGGATCGCCAATCCGAGCTTGAACCCCGGCGTGCGTTCTTTTCGTGAGCCTTCCATTCGAGCCTCCGAGAATCCCCTGAACTCGGTTCATCTACAAAAATGCACGCTTCGTCGTCAAGCTCACGGTCTTGCTCACTTCGACAACGCGAGCTTCAGACCAAAACAGACGAAGACCGTGCCGGTCACTCGGTCCATGGTTTTGACTACATTTGACCGATGAAGGGCCCGCGCCATCGGCACCATCGCGCTGATCAAGACAGCGAACCAGACGAGGCCCAGCGTCACATGGATTGCCGCGAGCAGAAGCGAGAATGCGGCAACGTTGACGCCGGCCGGAACGAACTGCGGCAGGAAGGTGATGTAGAAGACGCCGATCTTCGGGTTCAGTAGGTTGGTCAGCAATCCTCGCCGGAACGCCCGCCATTGATCGAACGGTACCGATGACGCGTCGGCCACGTCAAAGCGCTCGCGGGGGTGTACGATCAGCTTCAGACCAAGGAACAGCAGGTAAGCCGCGCCAACCCACCTGACGAGGGTGAAAGCGGTCGTCGACGCGGCCAGCAGCGCCCCCAACCCGACCGAGACCGCCGCACCCCAAACGAGACATCCAAGCGCAATGCCAAGCGCTGCTAAGCTCGCCGGCCGGGGACCGCCTACCGCCGATCGCAGCACCAGAGCGGTGTCGACGCCAGGCGTGATCGTCAGGATCGATGCGGCGGCAACGAAGGCGATCAGGGCCTGGGCGGTAGTCATCTAAGTCACGCTCCTGCGGCATTCGAATCCGCCCCATTGCGGACAGCAGGCAATTCGCTGATGCCTAGCACGTCAGCGAGGGTATGGAGCAGACCGATCTATGAAGAGCCTGATCGACCGCGACGGCGCGCTGTCGCAGGGGCTTGTGGCAATCCGCACTCAATTCGCCGTTCCGTCGGACTATCCGCCTGCTGCCCTCGCAGAAGCGGAAGCCGCTGCCGCTCAACCGATCACCGCGCACGTCGACTGGACTGACCGGCCGTTCGTTACGCTCGATCCGGCGGCCTCGACCGATCTCGACCAGGCATTCTGCATCGAGCGTTCAGGCACTGACCTCATTCTCCACTACGCGATCGCCGACGTCGCCTGGTTCGTCGCCCCGGACGGCGCCTTGGACAGGGAAGCTTGGACACGCGGCGAGACAATCTACATGCCCGATGGCAAGTCGAGCCTTTACCCGCAATTGCTGAGCGAAGGCGCGGCGAGCCTGTTACCGAGCGTCGAGCGACCCTCGGTCGTGTTCAGCGTTCGCATCGATCCTTCGGGCAAGTCGTCCCTCGACGGTGCAGTTCGAGCAACCGTCAGATCGCGCGCCAAGCTCGCCTATGAGACCGTTCAGCCAGCCGACCTGCCTGCCGACTTCCCGGAGCTGTCGCGACGGATCGAACAGGCCGAGGACGTTCGCGGTGCAAAGCGTGTCGATGCGCCCGAACAGGAGCTCACGGTCGACGCCAAGGGGCATTACACCCTTCAGTTTCGCCCGCAGGCGGAAGCGGAGGTGCAGAATGCCTCATTGTCGCTCGCTGCAAATCTGGCGATCGCGGATACCCTGTACGCCCATAAGACGGGCCTATTCCGAGTGATGCCGGAACCCGAAGGTTGGGCGATCGACCGGCTGCGCCACACCGCCAAGGCACTTGGGCTTCATTGGCCTGGCGGGCTGAGCCTCGGCGACTTCGAGCGCACTCTCGATGGGGCCACGCCGGCTGCCGCTGCTTTCCAGACGGCCATTCGCCGGGCCAGTCCGGGCGCCTCCTACGCGCCCTTCCGGCCGGGGATAACCCCATGGCACTCGGCAATGGCCGCCACCTATGCCCATGCCACAGCACCTCTGCGTCGCCTTGCCGATCGATACGTGATCGAGGCTACGGTCCAAATTGCGAGCGGCGGAGCTGTTTCGGATGAGATGAATGCCGCCTTCCAGCGCCTTCCAGCGGTCATGGCGAAGGCGGAAGGGAAATCCAGCCAGATCGACCGGGCCGTGCTCGATCTCGCTGAGGCCGTGATGCTCGATGGATGCGAGGGCGAGCGGTTCGAAGGAGTCGTGACCGACGTCGACGACCGCGGCGTGCGCATCCAGCTTTCCAATCCGGCGGTGATTACCCGGGTAAATGCGCCCGGAGCGGCGCCCGGCGACGCGATCGCGGTGAAGCTTATCAGTGTCGATATCGCTCACCGCCAGGTGAGGTTTGAGCCCATTGCATGAGGCCGCGAGTTAGTCACATCGCTGACACTTGATGCGCTTTCGACATCGCCCATCTTGGCCTCATGATCGACATCCGCAAATTCGACTCGCTGGGCCACGCGAACCACGGCTGGCTCGACGCTCACCATCATTTCTCGTTCGCGAACTACTATGATCCCGATCGCGTGAACTGGGGTCGAATCCGCGTCTGGAACGACGACACGATCGGCGCCAGGAGCGGCTTTCCGCCCCATCCGCATCGCGACATGGAGATCGTGACCTACGTTCGCACCGGCGCGATCACTCACCAGGATTCGATGGGTAACAAGGGCCGTACGGCCGCCGGAGACGTCCAGGTGATGAGCGCCGGGACGGGCGTCCAGCATGCTGAATATAATCTGGAAGATGAGGCGACGACGCTATTCCAGATCTGGATCGAGACTGACAAGCCAAATGCCCCGCCGAGCTGGGGAGCGATGCCCTTTCCGAAAGAGTCGCGCGATGGCGCCTTTCAGCTGCTCGCCAGCGGCGATGCCGATGACGGTGCGCTGACCATCAACGCCGATGCCAAAGTGCTGGGCGCTACGGTGAAGGCCGGCGAATCGATCAGCATCGATGCTCAGCCCGATCGGCACCTTTATCTCGTCCCGAGCGGTCGCGTTCGGGTGAACGGTGTGGAGGCAGGCCCTCGCGACGGCGTTGCCATCACCGGCGAAAGCAAGGTCGATATTCAGGCCGAGGACGACAGCGAACTGGTGCTGGTCGACGCCCGCTAAACTGAATTCCGCTCCCGTTCATCGAGGCTCTGCTTGAATCAGTCCCCGGCGGCGGGCATTGCCCGGGCAACGCCGCCTCGAAGAGCGGCGCGCCAAGCACAGAGCGGAGCGGATGAGGGCGGTTTTGCGCGGTAAGTTTCTATTGCTGACGGTTGGACTGGCGTTGTCGACGGGGGCGCTTGGCCAGGCTGTACCCGACGCGACCAGCAATGCGCCGGCACCGGCCAAAACTACGACCATTGGGCCGAGCGACCTGCAGAACTTCAGCTTGCCCGGGACGCCGGCCCAGCCGACGACGACTCCTGCGGCGCGAACGCCGGCTCCAGCGCCAGCCACTGCGGCGCAACAAGCAGCTTCGCCACCACAGGTTTCACAGCCGGCGCAGAGGGAGCAAACGCGATCCGTTTTGCAGCATCCCGCCCCGCGGGTTGTGACGCCACCGGTGAAGACCCAACCGCCCGCGCTTGGCCCAGTGCTGCCCTCGTCGACTCCAACGGAACAGATGCCTCCGCCCTCGCCATCGACCGTCACCAGCAGTCCGCTGCCGACGACCGAAGGCCAGCCTGTCCCAGTTGTCCCGCAACAGCGGCTTTCGATCCTCCCGTGGCTGCTCGCTGCGTTGGCGCTTGCCGCGGGGGCGATTTTCCTCCTGTGGCGCCGGCGCCCGAGCGAAGCATTTGCGGGTCTTCCGGATGGAGAGCTCGTCACGCCAGTCGAAGTGGCTCCTCAGCCGGTTGCTCCGCCGCCGCCTCCAGCCCCGCGGAACGTCGTTTCTTCAGCCTTCCGCGCTCCGCCTTCAGCGCCGGTCGGTCTCGTTTCGTCACGACTCCGGCCATCGCTGGAGATTGGAGTCAGGCCGCTTCGCTGTGTGGTCAACGATCAGCAGGTCGAGATCGAATTCGAACTGGAGCTCTACAATTCGGGCACCGCACCGGCTCGTGCGATCCACGCCGAAGCCAGCCTCATCAACGCCAGCGCCACGCAAGACCAGGATCTCGCCGCGTTCTTCGCTAACGCTTCACCGACTCCCGATCGGCTCGACGTCATCCCGCCGATGAGGCGGATTGCGCTGACCAGTCGAGTGGTCGCTCCGCGCTCGGCGATTCAGGAATATGAACTTGCGGGCCGCAAGAGTTTCGTGCCGTTGATCGCGTTCAACGCGCTCTACCAGTGGAGCGGAGGAAGCGGCCAGACGTCCGCGGCCTATCTGGTCGGACGCGAGACCAGGGGCGACAAGCTTGGGCCCCTGCGCCTCGATCAGGGTCCGCGAGAGCTCGGCGGGCTGGGCGCGCGCGAGCTTCCGGTCGGCATTCGCAACTAGAGCGATTTGGTTCGGAGCAGCCTCAAGAGCTGAACGAGGAACAACAGCACGCCGATCAGCCACAAGGGCGAGGCGACCATCGCCAGAGTCGGCGCATTGCGGAGGACCGCCAAGCCGATCCCGATGGGCAGCAGGACGGACGCGGTTCCGGAAACGATGACATGCCACTGCGCGAGCTTCTTGGCCGCGAGCTCTGGATAGGCACGGTAGGTGAGCCCAAACAGCGCGAGCGACGCCCAGCCGGCGAGGTTCAAGTGCGCATGGACCGGCGCCAGCTGGAAATCCTCCCTGGCACCCATCACGATCCCGAGCGAAGCGCCGCAGATCAGCAGGATGCAGGCGAGCAGCAGGAAATAGACATCAACGCGCTTCATGATTCCTCCCCCGAAACAGAGCGTAGTTGGGCTCAGCCCAAATCCTCGATGTTACAGAACGGCCGAATTGTAACTATGCCAGGCAAGCACGGCAGCCGCGCCCCGATACGGACGCCATGCCTCGGCCATCTCGCGGAGCTGCTTCTCGCTCGGCTTCTCGTCGAGGCCCATCAACCGACCGAGTTCGACCAGAACGGCGAGATCTCCGGCCGGAAAAACGTCGGCACGGCCCTCCGCAAACAGCAGGTAAATCTCCGCCGACCAGCGACCGATGCCCTTGATCTTTGTCAGCATGGCGATGGCTTCCTCATCGTCCTTGGGAAGCTTCTCGAAGTCGAGCTCGCCCGACAGCACCAATTCGGCAAGACTTCGGATGTAGCCTGACTTCTGCCGAGACATTCCGGCGGCGCGGAGCTCTTCATCGCTAGCCTTAAGGAGCAGGTTGAGGTCCGGTGGCGACCCGAACGCCGCCTCAAGCTTCGCCCACATCGATCGTGCCGCAGCGACGCTGACCTGCTGGCCGACGATTGTCCGGAGGAGCGTTTGCGCCCCACGCTCGCTGTTTCGGGGTGGAGGAACGCCATGTTTCTCGACGACTCGGGCGAAGGCGGGTTCACGGCCCGCCAGGGTCTCGACTGCGCTTTGGATGCTCTTCTTGGTCCGGACCATCAGCTGATGCTCGCTGCATAAAGCGCGACTGCCGCCGCGTTGGAAACGTTCAGACTCTCGATCGCGTCAGTGATTGGCAGCCGCGCCAATGCGTCGCAATGCTCGCGCGTGTTCTGCCGCAGGCCGGGCCCTTCGGCGCCGAGCGCGAGAGCGACCCGCGGTGAGCCAAGCGCATCCTTGAGATCGGTTTCAGCGTCACCTGCGAGTCCGATCCGCCAGAACCCTGCTTCGCTTATTTCTTCGAGGGCCCGGGCGAGATTCACGACCCGCGCCCAGGGCACGCGCTCCAAAGCTCCCGACGCGGCCTTGGCTATGACACCGCTTTCCGGTGGGGAATGACGATCCTGGGTGACGATCCCGATCGCCCCGAATGCTGCTGCCGACCTCAGGATTGCCCCGACGTTATGAGGATCGGTGACCTGGTCCAGAACCAGCAGAACGGCCCGTTCGTCGGCGGCTGCAAGCACATCGCCGAGCCAGACGTCCTCGAGCGGTGCAACCTCAACGACAACGCCTTGATGCGGAGCGTCGTGCGGAACGAGTCGGCCAAGGTCCGGTGCTTCGGCCAGGGTGACCGCGACGCCGCCTGGGAACTGCATGAACTCGGCTGCCTCGCGGGTCGCCCAGGCGCGCAGCACCTTGCGTTCAGGGTTGTCGAGCGCTGCGGAGACGGCATGCTTGCCCCACAATCGCGGGCGGTTGGGCGTACCGTGGCTTTGGTGAGATTTCTTGCGGCGCGACATCGGAACCGGCTTAGCTTCCGGCGCGTCGCTGTCCAGCTTAGGCCGTTACGATCGGTGAAAGCTGATCGTGCCTCAGCCGGCGCCGGCTGCGCCACACGCCGACAGCAAGAATGATAAGGATCGGATAGCCCCAGAAGCGCAACGCCGCCGCGTAAGCGAGCGGCAGCATGTGGGCATCGACGGCTTTGAGGACATGGCCGAAGTTGGTGGTCAGCTGGAGCCCGCTGACCCAGAGCGGCCAGAACCGGTCCGAGATGAGCGCAGCGTAAGTGAAAAACAGGAAGCAGACGATGTCGATGACGAACACGGCGCTTTCGACGGAAGAATATTGAGTGATGAGATGCGAGCGAAGGCTCAGCGTCGCGAAGTTTCCGACCAGGAATACCGCCGCGACAATCCGCGCATCGGTTCTGCCCCTGATCAGGGCATAGCCGCAAATGCCGTACATCAGGACGTGAAAGAGGAAGACGCGGCTCATCGTGCGCCGACCGGACACGCGTGGGCGTGCCCGGTCAATCCTATTCCAAGCGGGTCAAGCGACGACACGCAGGTCAGCGTGGCCGCTTGCGGGAGGACACTCGCCATCGTCGCCGATCATGACCGTCCGCGCGCCGGGGATCGTCTGCTTGGTTTCCGCAAGGGCGGCGTGGCAATTCGCGATCCGGCCCCGCGCGGCTACCAGGCTGCTGGTCGTCGCGGCTAGCTGCTCGAATGCTCCATGACTGCTGATCATGCCCGCGCGGGTCACTCCTCGTGCGCGAACCATTCGAGCCTGTAGCTCGGCGATTTCTCCGATCGCGGCCTCGATGCTGTCTTCAACGGCGCGAACCTGCGTTGCGACGTCGTATACGGCGTTCTCGATTATCTGTTTACGCATAACTGCTCCTTCTCCAGCGCTCGGGGCGCCGAAGTTGCTGCCGGCATGATCAGAAATCGGTCGGCCGGGACTTAGCCCTTCAGAAGCCGTGAGAGGCTCTCCAGTCCGGCGAGATACATGCCCGCCGAGAAAGCCGCCCCGATCGCGATCGCCACGATCCAGAACAGCCGCTGGCCGACGCTCATCTCATTCCGTGGGGTGCTCCTCGTAGCGAACGGCGGTTGCAGGGAAGACCGGTATGACGCGGGCCTCTGCTCGGTTAGGAAACCAGCCTCACCGATCCCCCCTGCGCGGCCAGTGTGCCGAATCTGATTACCGGCCGCGGCATCTGGTTGGCCCGATTGGCCGTCGGCGGGAATGTACGGCGGTTGATGTATCAATCGTTGATATGGTCCGCTGTGCTGCGACACGAGCCGCGCGGCTTGCGTTCGTCGCGGAACGCCGAGGATCGCCAGTGCCTGCCGGATCCGCTGGTCGACGGTGTGCGGCGAGATGTTCAGCTCGGCTGCGATCTCCTTCGACGACAGGAGTTGGTCCACGAGCTTCAGACAGTCGACTTGGCCAGCGGTCAGTTTCGCGACGCGCTCAGCCATCGCATCAGCCGGGCCGGAGTCCGGTCCGTCAGGAGGCGCCTGACGCGCTCCGTTCGATTCATTCAAGGAAACACCCACCCCACTCAACCTGCGGCACCCCCGAGCACGAGTCCCGTGATGACCCTAAGTTATCTTGGGTTCTTTAGCCAGTTTGTTGCTGGAATCACTCCATTATCAACTTAACCAAAGTTATTGTGCATACTTACCGGACTTGCCCGCAAAGTTATGCTTCAGCAGATGATTCGAAGTGTTCGTTCGGCAACAGAAAATTGTCGCGATGGATTGCGTTGCTCTCTTGGCGAGAAGTGGTGGAGAGGGCTGGATTCGAACCAGCGTACGTCAGAGACGGGCAGATTTACAGTCTGCTGCCTTTAACCACTCGGCCACCTCTCCACGGTGCAGGCAGGCGCGCCATGTGGCGGCGCGCTGATGATGTGTCAACGCGCAGGTCCCCCGTTGAGTTGTCGCGCCTTGGCTTCGCCTCAGGCGATCCAACGATTGTTGCCGCTCGCTGCTTTGGCGCGCTCCAAACTTCAACGGTCCCCGGAGCGAAAAAATTTGGAGCGGGTGAAGGGAATCGAACCCTCGTCGTAAGCTTGGAAGGCTTCTGCTCTACCATTGAGCTACACCCGCTCGCGGGTCGGCCATGCCAGCTTCGGCGCTCAGGCGTCAACCGATTAGCCCGTTGACCGAGCCCGGCGCTGTGGCCTAACTTGCGACTCGCATGATGAATTTGGTCGCCATCGCCGCTTCCTCGAACGCCAGCCTGTGGTGGTGGCGTAGCCTGGACATTGCGGCGCGATGGCGCGACTGATCGACTAGCACACGATCATCGACTGCCCGCCCGCCAACCGGCGGGTTTTTTTATGCCCGCGTAATCAGGGAAATCCGCTCATGCTCACTGCAGTTCAAACCCGACCAGTCACTATCGAACCCACGCACGGACACGATCCGCTGCAACCGGTTCCCAATCCCTTGCCCAAACTCCTTTCAGGCGAAGACCTGACGATCGACGAATCGGAGCATCTGTTCGAGCGGCTCGTGCTCGGCAAGTTGGAGCCTGCGGAGATTGCGGGAATGCTGATCGCACTTCGGATGAAGGGCGAGACAGCTGATGAAATGATCGGCGCTGCCCAGGCGCTTAGCGCGGCGACATTGCCCTTCGAGCGCCCCGACTATCTCTACGCGGATTGCTGCGGGACGGGCGGCGATGGATCCGGATTGATCAATGTTTCGACCGCCACCGCATTCGTTGCTGCTGGTGCAGGACTGCCCGTTGCCAAACACGGGAATCGAAGCGTCAGCTCGCGCTGCGGATCGGCGGATGCGCTCGAGGCGGTCGGCGCGAAGATCGACATTTCGCCCGCGAAGGCCCGAGCGTTGCTGGACGACACCGGCTTCTGCTTCCTGTTCGCGCCCGCCTACCACCCCGGAATGAAACATGCCGGCCTCGTTCGCCGGCAGCTCGAAGTGAGAACGGTGATGAACCTGCTGGGCCCATGCGTCAATCCGGCGAGGCCCCCGGTTCAGCTGCTTGGTGTGGCTGACCCCAAGATGCTCCGGCGGATTGCGCAAACCCTAGCGGCGATGGGCGTCCAGGAAGCGTTGGTCGTTCACGGCTCCGGACTCGATGAAGTCGCTCTGCATGGCGATACGCGAGCAGTCCGGCTGTCGCGAGGCTCTATCGAAGAGCTGGAGATTACGCCGGAGGAGGCCGGTCTCGAACGCGCACCGCTGAAGGTCGTAACCGGTGGCGATGTCGAGGAGAATGCCGCGCGTCTGAAGGCGTTGCTCGCTGGCCGCGCGGCTCGGGCCGAAGAGGACATCGTGATCCTCAATGCGGCGGCACTGCTACTCACAGCAGGCAGAGCGAACACTCTTTTGGAGGGGGCGGAACTGGCTCGCGACGCGCTTGCGAGTGGCAGGGCCGCACAAGTCCTCGACCGCTTCGTCGAGGCAAGCCGTGACTGAACCTGCCGGGGTTCTCCGCGAGATTGCCGCTGCAAAGCGAGAAGAGCTTGCCGCGCGATTTGCCGGCACGTCGCTCGACTCACTGCGGGCAAGGGCGACGCCGACGCGGCACAGCCTCGCGGATGTTCTCGCTCGAGCGGGCGCTCGCTTCATCCTCGAGATCAAGAAGTCGTCGCCCTCGGAGGGTTTCATCAGGCCGGACGCCGATCCCTCGGCACTTGCGCGCGGCTATGGCGGCGTTGCGGACGCGCTCAGCGTCTTGTGTGACTCGTCCTATTTTGGCGGCTCGCTCGAAGACCTAACGTCGGCCCGGCACGAATTCGACGGGCCGATCCTTGCCAAGGACTTCTTCATCGATCTGCGGCAGGTCGTCGAGGCCCGCATCGCCGGCGCTGATGCCGTGCTCGTCATGCTTTCGCTGCTCGACGACGAGCGGGCTCGCGACATGATCGCCGAGGCGCGGCGCCTGGGGATGGATGCACTGGTCGAGGTTCACGACGAGGCCGAGATGAAGCGAGCGCTCGCGATGGGCGCTCCACTTATTGGCATCAACAATCGCGACCTCCGCGATCTCAGCATCGACCTTTCGACGACCGAGCGGCTTGCGGGCTTGGCTGGTGACCGAATTGTCGTCTCGGAATCCGGAATTCACACCCGCGGCGATGTCGATAGACTTGCGGGCCAGGTTGATGGCTTCCTAGTCGGCTCTTCCCTGATGCGCGCCGCGGCCCCTGCGCAGGCGGCGCGGGAACTGATCTTCGGACGAACCAAATTATGCGGATTGAATTGCGGCGACGACCTGGTCGCCGCCCGGCCAGCGGCATTCGCCGGCTTCTTGTTCGTGCCTGGTAGCCCCCGCGAGGTCACGATCAACGAAGCCGGGCCGCTGGCCGGTACTGTTCGAAGCAATGGCGCGCTCCCGGTCGGCGTCTTCCAGGACGCGTCGCTCGAGACGGTCGTCGAGATTGCTCGAGCCGCGGAACTCCACGCGGTCCAGCTGCACGGACGCGAGGACGCGGACTATATCGGCGGGCTCAAAGGCAAGCTGCCGAGCGAATGCGAAATCTGGACTGCCGTCAGTGTCGGTAGTGAACCAATATCGGCGCGTCAGGGCGACCGGCTCCTGTTCGACAATGGCCGGGGTGGGACAGGGCGCATGTTCAATTGGGACTTGGTCGATGGCCACCGGGACCTGCCACGTGCGCTGCTCGCCGGAGGGATTGGCCCGCATAACGCGCGTTTGGCTCGCGCACTTGGTGCGTATGCGATCGACGTTGGCTCGGCGGTTGATGAACGGCCCGGTCGCAAATCACCGCAGAAGATCTCGGCCTTGTTCGAAGCGCTTCGGGCGCCGTCGCGGGAAAGGCTCTTGGCATGCGCCTAGATGGCCGCTTCGGACGCTTCGGCGGCTGTTATGTGCCTGAGATTCTTGTCCCGGCGCTCGAGCAGCTCGAGTCCGCGTTCCTCGATGCGCAAAATGATCCTGCATTCGGGGCAGAGCTCAACGACCTGCTCGCCAACTATGCGGGCCGTCCGACACCGCTGACCCGCTGCCGCAACCTGCCGGGCAACATCTATCTTAAGCGGGAGGATCTGCTTCACGGCGGCGCGCACAAGACCAACCAGGTGCTCGGCCAGGGTCTGCTTGCCAAGCGGATGGGAAAGACGCGTCTGATCGCGGAGACCGGTGCCGGGCAGCATGGCGTCGCCACCGCGATTGTTGGCGCGCTGCTGGGCTTCGAAACGGTCGTATATATGGGCGCTGAGGACGTCGAGCGGCAGGAGCTCAACGTCTTCCGGATGCGCCTGATGGGTGCCGAGGTTATCCCGGTCGAAAACGGCGGACGTACGCTCAAGGACGCGATCAACGAGGCGCTCCGCGACTGGTCGGCG
>DASUZY010000053.1:0-37660 GCA_036376635.1 Sphingomicrobium sp. | reverse complement strand
ACCTCTCCGACCACCCATTCGCCGATCTCTGCGATCAGGCCGGTTCGCTCCGCTACCGGGATGAAGCTCGCCGGCGGCCTGAGACCCTCACGCGGATGATTCCAGCGGAGCAACACTTCCGAACCCGCGATCTCGCCGGTCACCAGGCTCATCTGCGGCTGATAGGCGAGCACGAACTCGCCGCGCTGGACTGCCTCGGTGAGCGCCGTCTCGGTATCGATGCGACCTTGGTGTTCGGCGGCCAGTTCGGCATCGAACAGGCAATGCTGCGAGCCGCCGAGTGCCTTCGCACGATACATCGCAATGTCGGCGGCCCGCATCAGCGCTTCGACGCTGTTCCCATGGTCGGGCGAGACCGCGATCCCGATCGATGCGCCGATGTCGACACTATGGGCGCTGAGCTCGAAGGGCTCGCAGATGGCGAGCACGATCCGGCGGGCGGCACGCTCGACCTCGGCCACCGAACCAATCTCGGGGAAGAAAATCGTGAATTCGTCGCCTGCCAGCCTGGCGAGCAGCGGGCGGTTCCGGACGCTGCCGGTATGCTCGGCATTCACGACGACGCGCAGCCGGTTCGCGACCATGATCAGCAGCTGATCGCCCCGTGCATGGCCAAGGCTATCATTGACCAGCTTGAACCGGTCGAGGTCGACGAACAGCATTGCCGACTGCGCGTTTTCGGACTTCTCGCTGATCAGCTTGTCGGCCTCCGAGCGGAAATGAAGGCGATTGGGCAGCGAAGTGACCGGGTCGTACATGCCCAGCGCATGCGCATTTTCGATCGAAGCCCGTACTTCGGCGAACAGGCTGTCCACGGCCGCCGCCACCTTGGGCATGTTGCGCTGGACGAGCGGGGGTGCCGGCGAAACCAGATCTCCATCCTCAACCGCCAGGAGCCGATCACTGAGAGCAGCAAGCGCGCGGGCGCTCTCGCTATTGGGCCGCTCAGCCGCAATGTAGCTGACGAGGAGGCAGAAGGCGCCAGCGACGATTGCCGCGACGATCTTCTGGTCGAACTGCGTCAGATAGACGAGCGCCACCAGCGAAAACAGGAATGAAGCGACCCCCGCGGCCCCCGAGAGGACTGCGTTGCTGACTTTCTGGGCCGTTCCTGCAGTCATCGGTCCTTGGGCGCCTCGCGCGGCGGAAAGACTCCGCTCATGTACCCGCGGTAATGAATCGAGGTTAAGAAATGGTCAGCGCGCTGACACCGGCCGACGTCTCAAAACGAGATACAGGCTGCCCCCGCCACCATGACGTCGGTGAGCCCCTCGAACCGCGGCAATCGCGTCAGCGTGACGGGATGCTGCCAGCCAGTCATGCACCGCCGCGCCAATGCGGCCGCGCTGCACTGGCGGATCGCCGGGCCGATGATGGCCGGTGATCAGCAGCATGACGCGATCACCCCGAGAAATCGCTCGCTCGAGACCGCGGTCGATCGCGACCCATGCGCCGTCGAGATTCATGCCGTGAAGGTCGAGGACGGTGTCGGGCTCAATGACGCCGCTGCGCATCCGCTTGTCCCAACCTCCGTCGAGCGTGCGGTGGTGGATCGGGGTGGGTGTTGAAGGCGGTGCCGGAACGGCTCTGGGGGAAGGTCGCCGGGCGATTGGCGTAGCGATCGTTTTTTTAGGTTTTTCAGCCAGTTGAGGAACTTGCGCGTCGCGTGAGAGCGGGCGAATGGTCGAGGCCACCTTCGCCCACAGTTCGGCCTCGTCAGGGCTGAGCGAGCGCACGGGCGGCGACGCCTTTGGGCACGAGGATCAGCGCCTCGCCCGAAGCGGACATGCCACCGGCGATCGCAACGGCTTCAGGACCTGCTCCCCAATAGGTGTCGAAGCGGTTCGGTCCCTTGATCGCGCCACCGACGTCCTGCGCGACCCAGATACCGTCAACCTCCTTGCGATCGGCGTTCTGAAGGTAGATCGGCGCTCCGAGCGGCACGAAATTGGGATCGGCTGCGACAGTGGTTTGCGGCATGATCGACACTCCGAGCGAGCCCAGCGGCCCCGAGCCGGGAATCTCCTTGAAGAACACGTAGGACAGATTCTCCCGCATCAGCTCCAGACCCTGGTCGGGATTGGCGCGGATCCAGTCCTTGATAGCCTGCATGTTGGCACCGCCGGGCGGGAGGATTCCACGATCTCGCAGAAGCCGTCCGATCGCCACATAATCGCGGCCATTCTGGCCCGCGTAACCAATCTGGGTCACACTGCCGTCGTCGAAGCGAACGAGGGCCGAACCCTGGATCTCGGCAAAGAACAGCTCGATCGGGTCTTTCGCCCAGGCGATTTCCAGCCCCTTGCCGTTTAGCGCTCCCTGATCGATGTCCGCGCGAGTGTAGTAGAGAACACAGGTGCCGGTCTCGTCGACCCGGCCGCGGCCGGTCGTACCATCCGCCTTGGTGCACCGAACGAGATCCGCTGGAACCCGGTAAATGGGGGCATAGCCCGGCTGTGGAGTGCGTGAGCCGGCGATCTCGGGCTCGTAATAGCCCGTCGCGAAAGCCTTGCCGTCGCCGACCTTCACCCAGTCGAAGCCATAGTAAAAGAAGCCTGGAGCATAGGCCGGATCGAGCGTTGCGGCTTGCGCGCACACGGCCTGCCAATCGCCGCTTTGAGTAAGACCGGATACATCCTTTCGGCTGTTCAGAGCCTGGCAACTCGCGCGGAACGCAGCGAGCGCCCTCCCCGCCCGGTCAGGCCCGAGCACGCGGGGTTGGTCGATCTTGATGCCGGCTTCGACCGCGTTCCGGCCCACCGGAATTGGCGGGGCCGGCACCGGCGCGGGGTGCGTCGAAGTGACTGGCACTGGTGATGGCACTGCGGTCGAAGGGACCGTGACAGGCTTGGTGGCGCAGGCGGCGAGTAAAGCGAACGAAGCGAGCGTGAACGCCCGGGCGAGGCTCCTCACTCTTCCTCGTCGGTTTCGATCAGCAGCCAGTTGGGATCGCGCGAACCGGTGTCGCGGCGGAAAGTCCACAGATCGCGGGTCTGCACCGCGTCACTCAGCGAGCCGGCAACAACCTGCCCTTCGGAGTTGCGGGTGACGGCCGCGATGTCGGCCTCAAATCGGACGGTGACGATCGCGGCGCCGCGTTCAAGATTGGCTTCAGAGATCACCGCCTGATCGATAGCCACAAGCCGGTTGTCGAGCGTCAGCCCGTCGGACTTGCGCTGTTCAACCGCCGACTTGAAGGCCTCGAAGACATGGTCGTCGACATGGCTGCGAAGCGTATCGAGCTCACCCTTCCAGAACGCCTCCAGAGTCATCCGGTAGGCTGATTTGGCTCCTTCGAGGAACCGGCCAACGTCAAAGGTCGAGTCCGCGGCAAGGATCGCGCGGACGCCCGGGCCTGCAGTCGGCACGAAAGCCAGATCGCCCGCTTCCGGAGCTGCGGGCTGCGTCACTGGCGGCCGGGCGACGGGTGGCGCGCTCCGCGCATCGGACTCCGCCGGCTTCAGAACGGGCTGCTGTTCATGCCCGGTCCGCTCGCCGAGCACGCTGTACAGGCGGAACCCGATGAAAAGTGCGACGAGGGCAAGGATGACAATGACGGCCAAATTTCAATCCTATACGTCTTCCATCGCAACATAGTGCGCTTATCGTAAAGATTCCAACACCGCCTAACGCGCGACGGCGCCATTGCGCCTCATAAATGCGACTGCTAGGCGCTCCCTGCCTGAAACGCCGCAACTTCCCCGTGGCTCCGGCGCACCACAACAATTTGCAAGGACAGCATTAAATGGCGGACCAGGAACCCAATGCGGGCGGCAACGGAGCCGACGACAGCCAGCCCCAGGTTTCGATCCTCGCGCAATATGTGAAGGACCTTTCGGTCGAGAATCCGAGCGCCCCGCAGGTCTATTCCTGGCAGGTCCAGCCGGCCCTCGACGTCCAGTTCAACCTCAGCGTGAACGCCGCAGCGGACGGCGCCCACGAGGTGACGCTCAAGTTCGATATTTCCGCGCGGTCCGACAACGGTGTCCATTTTGTAGTCGACCTCAGCTATGCGGGACTCTTCAGCATCCGCAACGTGCCCGAGGAAGCACTTCCGCCCTTCCTGCTGATCGAGGCACCGCGCCTGCTGTTCCCGTTTGCGCGCCAGATCATCGCCGAAGCCATTTCCAACACCGGTTTCCCGCCGCTGATGCTCGATCCGATCGATTTCGCTTCGGCCTATATGGCGCAACTCGAAGCGGCGCAGCAGCAGGCCGGTCTCGCCGGCGGTGAGCAGGCGGGCGAAACCTTCGGCAACGCCTGATCTTATTGCGCGGGCGGGGAGCTGAGCAAATGAACCTCGCCCGTTCGCTGGGATCGGTCGGCGGGCTGACGCTCGCCAGCCGCATCCTCGCCCTGGTCCGCGACTCCCTGCAGGCTCGCTACGTCGGCGCGAACTTCGCGTCTGACGCCTTCCTCGTCGCTTTCCGATTGCCCAACATGTTCCGCGCCTTTTTCGCGGAGGGCGCCTTCTCATCCGCCTTCATTCCGATGTTCAACCGGAAGCTGGCCGAGGCCAAGGGTGAGCGTGCGCCCGCGTTCGAGTTCGCCGAACGATCCCTGTCGGTGCTCTTCGCCTTCCTCGCGGTCATGACGGTCGTCATGCTCGTCGCTGCGTGGCCGTTGACCGCACTGATCTCGGGCGGCTTCCATCATCAGCACCCCACTCACGAGCAATTCGCCTTCGCCGTTTCGCTAGGCCGGCTAACCATTCCCTACCTGATGCTGGTGTGCCTCGCCTCGCTCCTGGGCGGCATCCTCAACTCGCTCGACAAATTCTGGGTCAATGCCGCGGCGCCGATCCTGCTCAATATCGCGATGGTCACCGCTTTGTTCGCGTTTCACGGCACGCCCTACGAGACGGCCCGCGCACAGGCGACGTCAGTTCCAATCGGCGGATTGATGCAGCTCGCCTGGTTGTACCTCGCCTGCCGGGCTGCCGGAGTTTCCCTGAAGCCCCGCCTGCCTCAGCTCGATCCTGAGGTGAAGAGGCTGATGAAGCTCATCCTCCCGGCCGCGGTCGGCGCGGGAGCAGTCCAGCTTAACCTCGTCGTGTCGACGGCTTTGTCCGGCTACCTGCTGGGCGAGGGCTCGATCTCGTATATCTATTACGCCGACCGGGTGAACCAGCTGCCGCTGGGCATGATCGGTATCGGCCTCGGGACCATCCTGCTTCCGACCGTCTCGCGCCTGCTGAGCGCCGGGGAGGAAGAGAAGGCGATGGACACGCAGAATCGCGGGATCGAACTGGCGCTGTTTCTCACTCTGCCGGCCATGGTCGCCCTGATCGTCGCGTCGGAGCCGATCGTGCGAGGGCTATTTCAATATGGTCATTTCGACGCGGCCGACACGATCAAATGCTCCTGGGCATTGGCCGGTTTCTCGATCGGCCTTCCCTCCTATGTGCTCGTGAAAGTCCTTACTCCCGGCTATTACGCCCGGCACGACACCAAGACGCCGGTCCGGTACGCGATCCAGTCGGTTGCGGTGAACCTCGTCGGAAATATCGTCCTCATCCCGTTCCTCAGCCGGTTCGGATACGGCCACGTCGGGCCGCCGCTCGCGACGGCGATCTCCTCCACTGCGAACGTCTGGTTCCTCTACGCGACGCTCTCGAAGCGCGGCCATTTCGTGCCCGACTTCCAGCTCAAGCGCCGCATTCCTCGCCTGGCGATGGCTGCGGCGCTAATGGGCGTCGCGATCTTCGCCTTCGACCGACTCCTGGACCCCTGGCTCAACGGCCGCATCTGGGAGCGCTACGCCGCGCTGACCGGTCTCGTCGGTGCAGGCGTCGTGGTATATGGCATCGCCTGCTTCTTGACCGGCGCCTTCGTGCTCGATGATGTGAAGCTACTCCTCAAGCGCCGAGCCCGCGAAGCATGAACGTAAAGACCACCACCCGCGTCGTTTCCGGTATCCAGCCCACCGGCGGACTCCACCTCGGCAATCTGCTCGGCGCCATCCTTCGCTGGGTCCGGATGCAGGACGAGGCCGAGTGCCTGTTCTTCCTGGCCGACCTCCACGCGCTAACCGTCGACGTCACCCCGGACGAGCTTCGTTCGAACGTCCGCGAGATGGCGGCAGCGCTGATTGCCAGCGGCATCGACCCGAAGAAGTCGGTGCTGTTCGCCCAAAGCGCGGTGCCAGCGCACGCCGAGCTGTGCTGGATTCTCAATGGCACGGCCCGGATGGGGTGGCTGAACCGGATGACCCAGTGGAAGGACAAAGCGGGTAAGAACCGGGAAGGCGCCTCCGTTGCGCTCTTCGACTATCCGGTCCTGCAGGCCGCAGATATCCTGCTCTACCGAGCGACGCACGTTCCGGTTGGCGAAGACCAGAAGCAGCATGTCGAGCTGACCCGCGACATCGCAATCAAGTTTAACGCCGACTTCGACGTCGACCTGTTCGTGCCGCCCGAACCGTTCATCGGCGGCGGCACGGCCGCGCGGGTCATGAGCCTTCGTGACGGCCAGTCCAAAATGTCGAAGTCTGATCCTTCAGAAATGAGCCGGGTCCACCTCACCGACAGCGATGACGAGATCGCTCAGAAAATCCGCAAGGCGAAGACAGATCCCGAGCCGCTGCCTGAAGATCCAGCGCAGCTCGACGGGCGACCGGAGGCGAAGAACCTGGTCGGAATTTACGGCGCGGTGACCGGCGAGGAGATACCTGAGGTTCTCGCCCGCTTCGCCGGCCAGGGTTTCGGCGCGTTCAAGCCTGCCTTGGCCGACGCGCTAATCGCATTGATCGCGCCCATTCGCGAGCGGCTCGAGAACCTACGGCAGCATCCCGCCGAGTTGGACCGCATCCTTTCAGAGGGATCGGCGCGGGCGAGCGAACTCGCGGCACCGGTACTCGCCCGCGCCAAGTCCGCGGTCGGCCTGGCGCAGTAACGAAGCACAGCTGTCTTGGCCGACCCGGAAGCCTCTCCACCGCCCGAACGGCCGCCCTCGCTGTCGCAGCGTCTTGCGGAAATCGCCGAGATGAGCGGACCGGATCGGATCGCCCTGTCCGAGTTGGCTCGGCAGCTTCACTCTCGCGTTTGGGGAGGGCTGCTTGTCGTCTTCGCGGCGATCAACATCATACCGCTTCCGCCCGGAACGAACACGGTTATCGCGATCCCCCTCGTTCTGATCTCAGCCCAAATGGTTTTCGGGCGCGCAAGCCCCTGGTTTCCAGGATGGATCGACCGCCGCGGAGTCACAAAAACCGAGCTGCACAAGCTGATCGAAAAAATGGGTCCGTTCGAAGCGCGGGTCGAACGAATCTTCAGACCCCGGATGGCTGAGCTGACCGGCGCAACAGCGACGCGCGCGATCGGACTGGTATGCATGATCCTGTCCGTGGTCGCCGGACTTCCGATATTGATGATCCACAATGCTCCTGCGGTAGCCATCGTCCTCTTCGGGCTTGCTCTCATCTACCGGGACGGCACACTTGTAATCGTCGGTGCCATCGCTGCAGTGCTTGCAATGGTCTTCGACGTCGCCATCGTCGTCTGGGGCGTGGCGGCGGTCAAATATGCCCTCGCTTGGTTGCATAGCTGACGCCTCGTCCGCTTTCATGAACGCTTCATCGACCGTTCACAGCTGTTGATGGTATAGATTGGCAGCTCTTACGGCCGTCCCGGCCGATCCGGAGGGGGAGTTTCGATGCGTTTCCGTCAGCTTACCGCCGCCCTTGCGCTCGGTGTCGCCACGTTAGGCCTTTCGGCCTGCGCCGAGTCCATCAACACTACCGTATCCCGCTATCAAGCCATGCCCGCGCCTCAGGGCCAGACCTTCTTCGTCGTCCCCGACGGCGGTCAGGCGCGCAATGGAGGGCTCGAGTTTCAGCGTTACGCGGGCCTGGTTGCTCAGCAGCTTCAATCACGCGGCTACGCGCCAGCCCCGAACGCGCAAAGCGCCAACATGATCGTCCAGTTAGGCTACGGCGTTGATCGGGGGCAGATGCGTTACGTCGAGGAGCCGGGCTACGGTCCGTTTGGCTACGGGCCCTATTTCGGCCGCGGTCTACTCTATCCGCGCTTCGGATGGGGTTTCCGTTCGGCTTATGCTTGGGGCTGGGACGATCCGTTTTGGTACGGCGGCGGGATCGACAGCTACGTCGAATATCACAGCCAGATCGATCTCCACATTCGCGCCGCCGGCACCAACGCCCCGTTGTTCGACGGACGTGCTCAGGCGCGTTCCGAAACCAACCGGCTGGACGTCGTGATCCCGAGTCTGGTCGATGCGATGTTCACGGGCTTTCCAGGCCGCAACGGCGAGGTCGTGAAGATTACCATTCCGGCGCGTCAACCGCCACGCGGCTGACCCGATCATCATCCAAAGGGAAAAGGCCCGTCGGAGCGCATCCGGCGGGTCTTTTGCTTAATCACCGGATGAGCTCAGCCCTCGAGCTGCCTTGTCAGCAGTCGGATATCCGCATCCAGCTCTGCATCGCTCGCACGCAGCTTTTCTATCTGCCGCACAGCGTGAATCACGGTCGTGTGATCGCGCCCACCAAAGCGACGGCCGATGTCGGGAAGCGACTTCGGCGTCAGTTGCTTCGACAGGTACATCGCCACTTGTCGCGGCCGCGCAACCTCGCGAGCACGACGCGCTGAGGTCATCTCCGCCTTGCGAATACGGTAATGCTCGGCAACCTGCGTCTGAATCTCGTCAATCGAGATACGGCGCTGGTTCGCGCGAAGTACATTGGCGAGCACCTCTTCGACGAATGCGACGTCGATCGGCCGGCCCGTCATCATTGCATAAGCGCCGATACGGTTGAGCGCTCCTTCGAGCTCACGCACCGAACTGGTCACTCGGCGGGCAAGGAAATCGATCACCGGTCGCGGCATCTCGACACCGGGAAGCGCCTCGAGCTTCGAACAGATAATGTTGAAGCGGAGTTCGTAGTCGGCCGAATTGATATCGGCGACCAGACCCCAGGACAGGCGAGACAGGATACGCGGCGCAATACCGTCGAGATCCTGGGGGGCACGATCGGACGTGATCACCAGGCGCCGGCCCGCTGTGATGATCTCGTTCATCGTGTGGAAGAATTCTTCCTGCGTAGAATCCTTGCCGGCGATGAACTGGACGTCGTCAATCAGCAGCAGATCGGCATTTCGGAGCCGCTGCTTGAACCCGATCGTGTCGTTCTCCTTCAGCGCCCGGATGAACTCCACCATGAACTTCTCGGCCGACATCGAAACGACGCGCGCGCCGCGGTTGCGGGCAAGGAACGCATGACCGATCGCATGCAACAGGTGGGTCTTGCCGCGCCCGGTGCCGCCATGGATGAACAGCGGGTTGAAGCTGACCGTAGGCGATGTCGCCAAGGTGCGCGCCGCGGTAGCAGCGACTTCGTTCGCCTTGCCGACCACGAAGGTCTCGAACCGATAACGCGGATCGAAGTTGGGCGCATCCGGGTCGCGCTCCGTCGGCGCGGGCGCCTCTTCGAGGATCAGCAGCGGCGCTGGTCGCGGAGCGTCCGACGCCGCCATCACCCTGACGTCTCGAACGATTGGAAGCACCGTCTTCCATGCCAGCGTCAAACGCTCACCGAAATGCGAGCGGACCCAGTCGGCCATGAACTGGCTGGGCATGACCAGATCGAGCGTGCCATTGTCCGGCTCGAACGAGCCGAGCTCGGCCGGCTTCAGCCAACCGTCAAAAGTGCGGGCGCCAAGATCACGTCGAAGACCGGTCCGAATCGAGTCCCAGGCCGCTTCCAGCGGCGCTGCGACTGGCGCCCCGGCCTCATCGATTGACGAATTCGCCCCAACCGCCTGCACTGGTCCGCGCCTCCTCGTCAAAAACCCCCCACAAGAGGCAAAAGGATCCTATCGCCCGCGATCCGAGTCGCGCGCCCGATGCCTTTTCTCTCTCTTGCCCCCGGTGCGGATTCGCACCCGGAAAGGCCTTTCTGTGACTCTCCACGGCTGCTTGCAAGGCCGTTTTTTCATTGAAGTGAAATAATGAGTCTTGACATAGGAAACGCGCCGAAAGTGGGCGAAATCCGCAGAAATTGGCCGTTTTCTGGATTAGCAGGCCGTTAATGACCGCGCGAATCGCGGAAATTGCTGCATTTTTTTGACAGGCCCATACGACAAGAGCCGCCGGTTGCCCGACGGCTCAAATTCGTCCCGATTCTGGACCGGATTCTAGCTTAGGGAGGCTACCCTCTTGGATAGTCTGGAAACTTTCCGCGCAGCCGTGTTCTTGTGGATAACTCCACGGGCCACGCCCCGGGCGATCTCCGGCTGAACCTGCTTCAGCGCCTCGGCCGCGTCGGCCTTCTTGCCCGATGCGATCGCCGACTCGACGGCCTTGATAAAGGTCCGGATGCGGCTGACCCGCGAATGGTTGATCGTCTGGCGCGTCGAGTTCCGACGGATGCGCTTCTTGGCCTGCGGCGTGTTCGCCATTTGATTCCTCTAGCTCAATGAAAAACGGCGCGGCCCACAGGCTCGCACCGAAGCGGCGCGTCCCCTACCGAAAAGCGCCTCCAAGGTCAACGCTGGCACTTGGGGCAGTAGAAGGTGGAGCGGCCGCCCTGAACGATGCGTTTGACCGTCCCGCCACAAGCGCAGGGCTGCCCTTCGCGATCGTACACCGCGAAGCTCTTGGAGAAGTAGCCAAGTTCGCCGTCGGGCGAAGCGAAGTCGCGAAGCGTCGATCCTCCAGCGGCAATGGCCTCATCCAGAACCGCGTGGATCGCCGGAACCAAGCGTCGGAGGCGAGCCAGGGTGAGCGACCCCCCTGCCCGCGTTGGATGAATGCCTGCGCGGTAAAGTGCTTCGCACACATAGATATTACCAAGGCCGGCGATGATCCGCTGGTCGAGCAGCAGCAGTTTGATCGCCGCGCTTCGACCGGCCAGTCGGCGCTGGAGGTCCTCGGGAGTGATGTCCAGCGGCTCAGGACCGAGCGCCTTGAATGGCGGCCACTCAGCGAGTTCGCCGCTCGGCACGAGATCGACCGAGCCAAAACGCCGCGGGTCGTTCAGGGAAAGCCGCGTGCCGTCGTCCGTTTCCAGAAGCAGGTGGTCGTGCTTTTCGAGCTTGGAATGATTGATCCGCCAGCTTCCGGACATGCCGAGGTGAAAGATCATCGTGTCGTCTCTGTCGGTGTGGACCAGTCCGTATTTCGCTCGTCTGCCCAGTCCAACGACCCTGGCGCCAGTCAGCCGCTGCCCGAGATCTTGCGGAATGGAGCGGCGCAGATCGGGGCGCCTCGCCTCAACCCGGAGAATTCTTCTCCCGTCAAGCACATGCGCCAGGCCGCGAACGGTAGTTTCGACTTCGGGAAGCTCCGGCATGGCAGTGATATGGCGGAGGGCGGCCAAGCCCGCTAGAGCCGCGAGCCGCATGACGAACCAAGTGAATTTCGGCAACGAGCTTGTCACCCCCGAGGAGAAGACCCGCCGTGTGGGCGAAGTCTTCAGCTCCGTGGCAAAGCGCTATGACCTGATGAACGACTTGATGTCGGGCGGAATGCACCGGTTGTGGAAGGATCGTTTCGTCAATCGCGCGAAGCCGCGCGCTGGCGAGGATATTCTCGACATGGCCGGCGGGACCGGGGACGTCGCGTTCCGGATGGCACGACGCGGCGCGAGAGTGACGGTCTCCGACATCAACGCCGACATGCTTGAAGTGGGCAAGCAGCGCGCAGAGAGTCGCGGACTCACCGGCCTAAGCTGGAAGGTCGAAAATGCTGAAGCGCTGACCTTCGCGGACGGAAGCTTCGATGCCTACACCATCGTATTCGGCATTCGGAACGTCACCGACATCCCCTCTGCGCTCCGCGAGGCGCACCGAGTGCTGAAGCGCGGCGGACGTTTCTTCTGCATGGAGTTTTCGTCGAGCGATTGGCCAGGCTTCTCCCAGCTCTACGAGCGCTATTCCTCGGTCGTGATTCCAAAGGTCGGCAAGGCGGTCACGAAGGACGAGGAGAGCTACCGCTATCTCGTGGAAAGCATCCGCCGCTTTCCCCGCCCTCCGGTGTTCAAGGCGATGGTCGCGGACGCAGGCTTCGTCCGCGCGAATGCCGAACCCATGCTCGGCGGCTTGGTCACCATCCATTCGGGCTGGAAGATTTGACCACCTCGGTCACTCACCTGTGGCGTCTGCTGAAGTGGGGCCGAACACTGGCCCGCCACGGTGCATTGCGTGGCATCGAAGAAGATCCGCTGACGCCTCCACAGGTTCGCCGCCTGGCGCGAATTGCCAGGTTCGGAGCGCGCGTGCCACCCACACCCGACTATGCCGCGGCCCTGGTGGCAATTGGGCCAGCGGCAGTGAAACTTGGACAGGCACTGTCGACGCGACCGGATCTCGTTGGTGAGAAAGCCGCAGCGAACCTGTCCCAGCTGCAGGACGATTTACCGCCGGCCCCCTTCGCCAAGATCAAGCGCACGGTGGAAGCCTCGTTCAACGCGCCGCTGGAAGTCCTTTACTCACGCTTCGACGAGGAACCTGTCGGAGCGGCGTCCATCGCCCAGGTCCACCACGCGGTAACGACCGACGGCCGGGAGGTCGCGGTCAAGGTCCTCCGCCCCGGTATCGAGGAGGATCTTGCAAGGGCGATCGAGACTTATGAGTGGGCTGCGGCTCATGCGGAGCGATTGGGCGGAGAGATTGAGCGCCTGCGGCCCCGCCTCGTCGTCGCGCAGTTCAAACAGTGGACGGCACGTGAACTCGATCTCCAGCGTGAAGCAGCCTCGGCATCCGAGCTCCGGGAAAACATGGTCGCCGAGCCAGGCTACTACGTGCCGGAAATCGACTGGCGACGGACGGCGCGCCGGGTACTCACCCTCGAATGGCTGGACGGCATCAAGCTCAATGATCGCGAGGCTCTGATCGCGGCCGGCCAGGATTGTGGGGCGCTAGCCTCAACCCTCGTCAGGGCATTCCTGCGACAGGCGGTGATCGACGGGTTCTTCCATGCCGATCTTCACCACGGCAATCTCTTCGCTCTGAAGGATGGCAGGATCGCGGCAATTGATTTCGGCATCATGGGCCGCATCGACCGTCGCGCGCGGATGTGGCTCGCTGAGATCCTCTATGGATTGATCACCGGCAATTACCGCCGAGTGGCGGAGATTCACTTCGAGGCGCAGTATGTCCCGCCGCACCACAATGTGCAGGAGTTCGCGACCGCCCTCCGTGCCGCCGGGGAGCCGATCCGAGGGCTTCCGGTGAAGGAAATCTCGGTCGGCCGAATGCTTGAGAGCCTGTTCTCGATAACCCGAGACTTCGACATGCCGACCCAGCCGCATCTGCTCCTGCTGCAGAAGACAATGGTGATGAACGAGGGCGTCGCGACGGCGCTCGATCCGGACATAAACATGTGGGAGACGGCCGAACCATTCCTGCGCGACTGGATGCGGTCCGAGCTTGGGCCCGAAGCTTATTACGCCGACCGGCTGATTGCGCTGGTCCGTGCGTTCAAGAAGATTCCCGAGCTGATCGATCGCATCGACGAATATTATCCGCCCGCCGGTGCAGCGCCTCCGCCGCCACCGCTGCCGGAAATTGCAGTCATCGAGCGCCGCGCCTGGTGGGGATATGCGCTCGCCGGCGTGATGGGCGGTGCCATCGGCGCCGGGCTGCTGTTTGTGCTAGGCTGAGCCAATGGCCAAGATTCTGCTCATCGTCGGTGGCGGCATCGCAGCTTACAAGTCGCTGGAACTCGTGCGGCTCCTGAAGAAAGCCGGCCACGAGGTAACGCCGGTCCTGACGAAGGGCGGCGAGCATTTCGTCACGGCCATGAGCGTCGGCACGCTCGCCGAAAGTCAGGTTCACTCCTCGTTGTGGGAACTCAAGGATGAGGTCGAGATTGGCCATATTCAGCTGAGCCGAGCCGCGGATTTCGTACTGGTTTGCCCTGCGACGGCCGACCTTCTTGCCAAGATGGCGGCCGGGATTGCCGACGATCTCGCGACCACCTTGCTCCTGGCGACGGACAAGCCCGTCGTAGTCGCGCCTGCCATGAACGTTCGCATGTGGCTACACGCCGCGACGCAGCGCAATGTCGCGCAATTGAAGGAAGATGGCATCCGCGTGATCGATCCTGCTGAAGGGGAGATGGCTTGCGGCGAGTTCGGGCCTGGTCGCCTTCCTGAGCCTCAGCAAATTCTGGACCAGATCGCCGACCTGCTGAGGTGAGTCTTATCGGCAAGCACATATTGGTCACGGCCGGACCGACGCACGAGCCGATCGACCCGGTACGCATCATTGCCAATCGATCGTCGGGCAAACAGGGGTTCGCGATCGCCGAAGCCGCGGCAGCAGCTGGTGCAAGAGTTACGCTCGTATCAGGGCCGGTCGGCCTTTCCTCGCCCGCCGGAGTTCGCCGGATTGATGTCGAAACGGCACAGCAGATGGCCGAGGCAGTGTTCGCCGCTCTTCCCGCGGACGCCGCGATATTGGTCGCAGCCGTCGCCGACTGGCGCGTCGAGCCTTCCACTACCAAACTGAAAAAGGGTGCTGGACCGCCTCAGCTCGACTTCGTGCCGACCCGCGACATCCTTGCGGAGCTTGCACTGAGCGCCGAGCGGCCTTCCCTGCTCGTCGGATTCGCAGCCGAGACGGACCACGTGGTTCAGCAGGCGATCGTCAAGCGCTCGGCGAAGAAGGCCGACTGGATAGTCGCCAACGACGTTTCGGGCGATGTCATGGGTGGCGATCGCAATCGGGTTCATCTCGTCACCGCGACGGGTGTCGAGGACTGGCCCGAGGCGGGGAAGAACGAAGTCGCAATGCGACTGATCGAAAGAGTGGCGGAGGCGCTAGGCTGATCCGCAAACCCGGCAGCCCGGGTCAGCCGGGATGTTGATCGTCCGCCAACTCAGTTGCTCACCGTCGAATAGGTGCAGCTTCCCCGACTGATCGTCCCCAACGCCAACGATGCTGTTGATGGCCAACAGTGAAGCGAATCCGCCGACGGCAGCCGTAAGCGCTCCAAGCACTCCCAGTTCGGCACAATTGTCGCAATCTTCGGAGTCGAAGGCATCGCCGACGAAGCAACGGTAGCATGGCTTCGATCGGAACAATCCGACCTGCCCCTGAAACTGGATGGCCGCGGCCGAGAGAAGCGGAATTCCGAGGGTCACGCATGCGTCGCTTACAGCCAGCCGAGTGGCAAAATTGTCGCTGCCGTCGATGACGAGATTATGGCCTTCGAGGAGGCCCGGCGCGTTCTCCGCGCCCACCCTGCGTTGAACCGGCTGCGCCGAAACAAAGCCATTCAGCCGATGCGCGAACTGCGCCGCCATCTCCGCCTTCGCATAACCGACATCTCTTTCGCGAAAGAGCAGTTGCCGCTGCAAGTTCGAAAGTTCCACCACGTCCGAATCGATGATCGTCAGCTTGCCGACGCCTGCGCCAGCAAGCGCGGGGATGACTGCGCAGCCAATGCCACCAGCGCCGACGATCGCGATGCTCGTCTCTTTCAACCGCCGCTGCCCGAAGCCGGCAACCTGCGGCAGCACGATGTGCCGCGCGTAGCGCTCGAGCTCTGCGTCAGAAAAATCGGTCATCACAGAATTCACCGGCCGGTCGAGCCGAAGCCACCCGTTCCCCGGTCTGTCTCGCCCAATTCTGCGACCTCTCGGAACGCAGCCTTCTGAACCGGCGCCGGAACCAGTTGCGCGATCCGTTCGCCCCGCCGGACCTCGAACGCCTCGCTGCCGAGGTTGGCTAGGATCACCTTCACCTCGCCGCGATAATCGTGGTCGATCGTCCCCGGCGTATTAAGGCAGGTTATGCCGTGCTTCAGCGCAAGACCGGAACGGGGTCGGACCTGGACCTCATAGCCTTCGGGGATGGCAATGGCGAAGCCCGTTGCGACGGCATGTCGCTGTCCCGGAGAGAGCGTCACATCTTCCGCCGCAACGACATCGAGGCCGGCAGCGCCGTCCGTCGCATATTTCGGGGCCGGCAGGTCCTGGCCATGCGGCAGCCACTGCAGCTCGATATCGATCATTTCGCTTTCCTTCGCGCTGGACGCCGACCCTCTTTTGCCGGCGGTCCCTTTGCTGCGCGCTCATCAATCAGTCGAACGGCCTCCTCGAGAGTGACAGCGGCCGGGTCCGCACCCTTGGGAAGCGTCGCGTTGGTCGATCCATCGGTCACGTAAGGTCCGTAGCGACCGGCCATGACCTTTATCTCACCGCCGCTAGCCGGGTGCTTGCCGAGTTCAGCGATCGGCTCGCGCGTCGCGCCTTGCCTGCGCCCGCCCCCGGAAGCTGCATCGGCGAGCTTTGCCACGGCGGCATTCATGCCCGTTTCGAACACCTCCGCGGTTGAGTTCAGCTTTGCGTATTTTCCGTCATGGGCGAGGTAGGGACCGTAACGGCCGATCGACGCCGTGATCGGCTTGCCCGTTTCCGGATGAGCACCAATCTCTCGCGGAAGAGTCAGAAGACGCTCGGCAACATCAGTCGTGACATCGTCGAGCGAAATGTCCTTCGGGATGGATGCGCGCTTCTCGCCCCGCTCCACATACGGACCAAAACGGCCGCTTTTTAGCAAGATGCCATCGCCGAGCTCAGTCGGCCCATCCGCTTGGGCCTGATCGCCTCCCTGACCGAATTTCTGCGTATATTTGCAGTCAGGATAGTTCGAGCAGGCGACGAACGCGCCGAACCGCCCTCCTCGGAGCGACAATCTGCCGTTGCCGCACTGGGGGCATAGGCGCGGGTCTGTCCCGTCCGCCCGCGGTGGATACAGCCAGGGTGAGAGAAATTCGTCGAGCGCCTGGGTGATCTCGCTCGGCTTCTGGTCCATGACCTCCCCGGCCTTGGGCCTGAAGTCGCGCCAGAAATCGTCGAGCAATTTCTGCCAGTCGAGCCGTCCGCCCGACACGTCGTCCAATTCCTCCTCAAGCTCGGCGGTATAGTCGTAGCTGACGTAGCGATCGAAGAAGCGCTCGAGGAAGGCCGTAACCAACCGCCCGCTCTCCTCCGGGATGAACCGGCTCTTCTCGACCCGAACATATTCGCGGTCCTTCAGGGTCTGAAGGGTGGCCGCATAGGTCGACGGCCGGCCGATCCCCAGCTCCTCGAGCCGCTTGACCAGGCTGGCCTCCGAGTATCGCGGCGGCGGCTGGGTGAAGTGCTGGGTTGCTTCAACGCCCGTCTTGAGCGGCGCATCGCCCTCACGGAGCGCCGGCATCCGGGCGCCTTCCTCGTCCTGCGGATCGTCGCGCCCCTCGTCATAGAGCACCATGAAGCCGGGGAAGAGTACCACCTGCCCCGTCGCACGGAGAACCGCCCTGCCCGGGCCGTCGGTCAGCTCGACGGTTGTGCGCTCCAGCCGGGCCGAAGCCATCTGACTCGCGAGGGCACGATTATAGACCAGCTCATACAGTCGCGCGTGATCGCCCGACGCAGCGCGCGGGCGGTCGAAATCGGTCGGACGCACAGCCTCATGGGCCTCCTGCGCGTTCTTGATCTTGCTTTGGTATTGCCGCGGACGATCGGGGACGAAGCCGGCGTCGTACCGGCTGGCGATTGCATGGCGTGCACCACTGATTGCCTCGGGCGCCATGTCGACTCCGTCGGTCCGCATGTAGGTGATCAGGCCGTCCTCATAGAGGCCCTGAGCCACGCGCATCGTGTGGCTCGCGGAAAAGCCCAGCTTTCGCGCGGCCTCCTGCTGAAGGGTCGAGGTGGTGAATGGCGGCGGCGGGTTCTTCGAGAAGGGCTTGGTCTCGACGGAGGAGACGGTGAACCGCCCGGCTTCGACGACCGCTTTGGCTGCATCGGCATCGCCTTTGTTGCCAATCGTCAACCGATCGATTTTGTTGCCGTCGAGCTGCACCAGCCGGGAAGTGAATCGCTGGCCGTCAGCCTCGAACGTAGCGCCGAGCTGCCAATATTCCTGCGCCTTGAAGACCTCGATCTCGCGCTCGCGGTCGACGATCAGTCGGAGCGCGACGGACTGGACGCGTCCTGCGGACTTCGCTCCGGGCAGCTTGCGCCAAAGGATCGGCGAGAGGGTGAAGCCGACGAGATAGTCGAGCGCGCGCCGCGCCTTGTACGCATCGATCAGATCCTCATCGAGGCCGCGAGGCTTCTTCATCGCCTCGGTCACGGCGGAATTCGTGATCGCGTTGAAGGTTACCCGCTGGACGTCCTTGGGGAGTGCCTTCTTCTGCCGCAGCACCTCCTGCACGTGCCAGCTGATCGCTTCGCCCTCCCGATCGGGGTCGGTGGCAAGTATCAGGCTGTCGGCCTTCCTGGCCTCGTCGGTGATTGCCTTCAGCTGCTTGGAGCGATCCGGCGACACTTGCCACAACATCTCGAATCCGTGCTCGGGATCGACCGACCCGTCCTTCGGTGGAAGATCGCGCACATGGCCGAACGAGGCGAGCACGCGGTGCCCGCTGCCAAGATACTTCTCGATAGTCTTCGCCTTGGCAGGAGATTCAACGACAACAAGCTTCAAGAGGCATTCCCTTTACGTACGTACGCGCGATGGTCGGCGGCGGATAATTGAGCCGTCAAGCTTGCTAAAGATGGAAAGCACGACCGCGGCTTGCCATAGCCGGGAAGATGCAGGCTCCCGTCCCTCCGCTTACTCAAGCTTACGCGCTCTTTCAGGCCGGACGGGTGCCGGAGGCGCTGGAGATCATTCATCATCACGCGGCTGCCGGAGATGCGGACGCGCTCTTCACTCTGGGCGACATGTATTGGCGAGGCATCGGCGTGCCGCAGGACCTCGTCCAAGCGTACGAGTTGTTCGGCAAGTCGTCGGATGGCGGCCAGGCGATGGGCGTCCGTGCTTACACCAACCTCATGTCCAATGGGGCGATGGGCTGGAGAGATTGGGCGAAGGCTCTGCACCGGCTCTCCGAAGAGGCACGATCGGATCGGCTTCGGGCCTGGATGTTGCAGTTGATCACAGCCATGAATCTCGATCCATCGGGCGACCCGCTGCGCCTTGGTTCCGGAGAACGATTGAGCGATGCGCCGGACGTGACGATCTTCCGGCAGGGCTTCACGGCCGAAGAATGCGATTTCCTGATTGCGATCGCCGAGCCGACCTACGAGGAATCGAGAGTCATCAGCACTGATGGCGACATTCGAACTCTGCTTCGAACGTCGGACGGTTCGACGATGCATTGGCTGATCGAAGACCCCGCAACCCACGCGCTCAACCGGCGATTGGCCGCATTCACCGGCACGAATGTCGATCAAGGCGAGCCGCTTCACATCCTGCGCTACCGCCCGGGTCAGGAGTATAAGCCGCACGTCGATTGGCTGCTTGATGACAACCCCCGCGTGCTGACGGCGCTCGTCTATCTCAACGAGGATTACGCCGGAGGCGAAACAGAATTCATCCAGACCGGCCTTAAAGTCAGGGGGCGCAAGGGCGACGTGCTGGTATTCCGCAGCCAGAGTTCCGACGGCGGCCTCGACCCCCTTTCTGAGCATGCGGGACTGCCAGTCATTCGAGGCACAAAATATTTGGCGAGCCGCTGGATCCGCGCAGGCAAGCATATCGACAAGTCTCGCGTCTAGGCGCGCAAGCTCACCTTGCCGCCCGCGTGCCGGTCGAGCCGTCCGGCCAAGTCCAGCTCGAGCAGCGCCATCTGGACTGCGCCCGCGGGTGCTCCCGATAATCGGATGATCTCATCGACCGGTACGGCGGAGGGCCCAAGCAGCTCTTCGATGCTAGCCAGAGCATCATTTCCGCTCATTTCTTCGACGGATTCGAACGGCTGGGAGGGGGCACGGACCGAACTGGCCGGTAGGCTGATTGCCTCGACAACATCCGCGGCATTTTGAATCAAGGTGGCTCCGTCCCGAATGAGCTGGTTGCACCCTTGCGCCCGCGGGTCGAGTGGTGAGCCAGGCACAGCCATGACATCGCGTCCCGCTTCGGCGGCGAGCCTGGCGGTAATCAGCGAACCGGAACGAGGGGCCGCTTCGATGACTACAGTGCCGCTGCTCACGCCCGCGATGATCCGATTGCGGTACGGAAAGTGCCGGGCTCGAGGTTCGGTCCCCGGCGGCATTTCGGCAACGACCAGGCCGCGTTCGTAAATTGCCTTCTGCCGGTCTTCGTTTTCCGGGGGGTAGAAGACGTCGATGCCGCCCGCGATCACCCCGATGGTTCCCGTTGGGAGCGCTCCGTCATGGGCGGCGCTGTCGATCCCCCGAGCGAGTCCGGAAACTACGACCAGATCGTGCTTGCCAAGGTCATGTGCCAGTCCTCTCGCAAAGCGACAGGCTGCGGCCGAAGCATTGCGAGCTCCGACGATCGCGACGGACTGACAATCCAGCAGCCGCAGGTTCCCCTTGGCGATCAGAAGCGGCGGCGCGTCTTCCAGCTCGGCCAGCAACCGGGGATAGAGGCCCTGCCCTAATGCAAGAAAGCTCGCACCGAGCTTCTCCACCCGCGCAATTTCGCGCTCCGCATCCTGGCGGCTGTGCAGCTGAGGCGCCTTGCCTCCGCCTCGGCGTGCAAGATCGGGCACGGCCGACAGCGCGGCGGCAGGATTTCCGAATCTCAAGATGAGTTGGCGGAACGTTACTGGCCCGATGCCGCTGGTACGCAGCAATCTCAGGCGGTCGATTAAATCTTCAATCAAGCTCTCGCTCTCCCAATGCGTGGCTCGGTGCCGCGCAACAGGCGGGCGATATTTTCGCGGTGCTTCCACAGCACCAGCACCGCGAAACCGAGCAGCATTGGGAATAATGACGAATGGAGAATGGCGGCCGAAACCGGGGCGCTTATTGCGGCAGCCATTCCGGCAACTGACGAGATTCGGATTGTCAGCAACAGGAGGATCCAGATAGCCGCATAGATGAGAGCAGCGGGCCAAAGCAATGCGATGAGAATTCCGAAGAGCGTCGCAGCTCCCTTGCCTCCCCGGAATTTCAGCCAAATGGGGTAGAGGTGCCCAACCAGAGCGCCAACGGCGGCAAATACGCCTGCTTCCCGGCCAAATACCAACTGCACGGCGACGATGGCCACGGTGGCCTTCACGCAATCCAGCACCAGAGTGAGCACCGCAAGCGGCTTGCTTCCGGTCCGAAGAACGTTGGTGGCCCCGATGTTCCCGGAGCCGATATTCCGGATGTCGCCCTTGCCAGCGAGGCGCGTCAGAAGCAGTCCAAAAGGAATCGATCCGAGCAGGTATCCTAGCGCCAAGGCAAAGAGTTGCTCACGGGTCATGTCGGGTGAGTAGCAGAAGGCTCGTCGCCTTCAACATCCGTTCAGCCTGAGCTTGTCGAAGGGCTATCCTGGTCTTTAGTCACGTCGAAAGGCAGGGCTTCGACAAGCTCGGCCCGAACGGAGTCTATCTTGAACTCTAACGCCCCCCTTCTTTTCTTCGATTCCGGCGTCGGCGGATTATCCGTGCTCGGCCCAACCCTGAGGCTGCTACCCACCGCACCCATCGTCTATTGCGCCGACAGCGCCGGTTTTCCCTATGGCAAGAAGACCGACGCGGAACTCGCCAGCCGGATCCCGGCTCTCCTCGGGCGGCTTGTCGAGCGTTATCACCCCCGCCTCGCCGTCATTGCCTGCAACACCGCCTCGACCATTGCGCTTGAGCACGTGCGTTCGGCTCTCGATCTTCCGGTCGTGGGTACAGTTCCCGCCATCAAGCCCGCTGCCGAGACGTCGGAAAGCCGAGTCATCGGCGTGCTCGGGACCGAGGCTACGGTGCGCCAGCCTTATGTCGACGATCTAGCGGCGAAGTTTGCGGCAGATTGCACGATCATCCGTCACGGCTCCCCGGAGTTGGTCGAACTGGCCGAGGCCAAACTGGGCGGGGAGACTATCAGCGCGGATGCTGTCAGAGCTGCTGCGGCGCCGATGTTCCAAGCTCCGAACGGTGATCGAATCGACACGGTTGTCCTTGCCTGCACGCACTTCCCGCTGCTCCGTGAAGAGCTCGCCGAGGCTTTCCCGAATGTTGCTTACGTCGATGGTGGTGATGGCATCGCGCGTCGCATTGGCTGGCTCACTCGCGAGCAGGCTTGGCCTTCCGTCCGGCGGGATGGGCTGATGCTGTTCACCTCTCCGACCAGAACTCCCAATCTGGGAGCTTTGGCGGCTTACGGAATCGGCGAGATTAAAACGCTCTAGTTGCGAGTCGTTCGCAATGGAATTGCGGAAGGGCGGCGGTTAAAGCGCTCTCAGCGAGAGCGACGCCTTGGATTACGACCGCATCTTCAAATCCGCGATTGAGCGCCTTCACGATGAGGGCCGCTACCGCGTGTTCATCGACATTCTGCGGAGCAAGGGGCAGTTCCCCAACGCCCATTGCTTTGGCGGCAACGGGCCGAAGCCGATCACCGTCTGGTGCTCCAACGACTATCTTGGAATGGGCCAGCATCCGTCGGTCGTGGAAGCGATGGAGACCGCTCTCCACGAGGTGGGCGCCGGTTCGGGCGGGACCCGCAACATCAGCGGCAATACGCATTATCACACCGAGCTCGAAGCGGAGCTGGCGAGCCTTCACGGCAAGGAAGGCGCTCTTCTCTTCACGAGCGGCTATGTCTCGAACGAGGCTGCGCTCTCGACGCTCGGCAAGCTTCTACCGGGCTGCATCATCTTTTCGGACGAGCTCAACCACGCCTCGATGATCGCGGGCATCAAGAGCTCCGGCTGCGAAAAGCGTGTCTTTCGGCACAATGACCTTGAGCACCTCGAAGAGCTGCTCGCGGCCGAAGACCCCCAAACCCCAAAGCTGGTTGCGTTCGAGAGCGTCTATTCGATGGACGCCGACATCGCGCCAATCGCCGCCATCTGCGATCTTGCCGAGAAATACCACGCACTCACCTATCTCGACGAGGTTCACGCGGTCGGCATGTACGGCGACCGGGGCGGCGGGATTTCCGAACGCGATGCGGTAGCTCACCGGTTGACGATCATCGAAGGGACGCTCGGCAAGGCGTTCGGCGTGATGGGCGGCTATATCGCTGCCGATCAGACGATCATCGACTGCATCCGCAGCTATGCACCCGGCTTCATTTTTACGACCAGCCTGTCACCCGTGCTGGTTGCCGGCGCGTTGGCCAGCGTTCGGCATTTGAAAGCTTCTGGCGAGGAGCGGCGCGCGCAGCAGGAATCGGCGGCTATGCTCAAGGCCAAGTTCGCCGCGGCGGGCCTGCCTGCGCTGCCGAGCGTCACGCATATCGTTCCATTGCTCATCGGTTGCCCGGCCAAGGCGAAGAAGATCAGCGACATCCTGCTCGCCGAGTACGGGCTCTACGTCCAGCCGATCAATTTCCCGACGGTTCCACGCGGGACCGAGCGGCTCCGCTTCACGCCCGGCCCGACTCATACCGCCGAGATGATGGACGAACTTACCAGTGCGCTCGTCGAAATTTTCGGGCGCGAAGAGATCCGTCTGGCTGCCTGAGCGCAGCATGGCCAAAGCCCCTTCGCCTGACTTCCGCCATGAGATGCCTGCCGATCTGCGCGCGGTCCTCGATACAAACCGATCACTGGAAGCGAAATGGGACGGGCTTACCCCACTGGCTCGCAACGAATGGATTTGCTGGATGACGTCGCCGAAGACCGAGGAGACGCGGTCCAGGCATCTCAAGCGGCTTCAGGAGGAAATTCTCGGCGGCAAGCGTCGTCCCTGCTGCTGGCCGGGCTGTCCGCACCGCAGTGCATCGGCCCAGAAATGGTTCAAGGGCTGAGCGGGCTACTGGCGAATCTTGGCCGCATCGCCTAGTTCACCGGGATGCGCATTGCCCTCGCCGCCGACCATGCCGGATACCTGCTGAAGGATGAACTTGCCGAATGGCTTCGTGAACAGGGCCATGAAATCACGGACCTTGGAACGAACGGCCCAGAAAGTGTCGATTATCCCATGTACGGCGCGATGCTCGCGTCACATGTAGCACTCGGAAAATCGGATCGCGGGATTGCAATTTGCGGCTCAGGAATCGGAATCTCGATCGCGGTAAATCGTAATCTGGAATGCCGGTGCGCACGGGTCTCCGATCCGCTTTCAGCCGAGCTTTCCCGCGAGCATAACGATGCGAACGTGCTCGCGCTTGGCGCTCGATTGATCGGTACCGACATGGCGAAAGCGTGCGTCAGCGCCTTTCTCGAAACGGAATTCGCGGGCGGGCGCCATGCCCGCCGCGTCGCCCAACTCTCTCAAGTCTTGCAGGAATCCGATTGATGGCCACCGCAGCAGACCTCGACCGCGACACCAGCTACCGAGTTCCCGCGGGCTTCTTCACGAGCGGCCTGAGCGACCGCGATCCCGCGGTTCAAGAGGGCATCAAGGCGGAGCTGCACCGAGAGCAGACCCAGATCGAGCTGATCGCTTCAGAAAACATCGTCAGCAAAGCCGTCCTCGAGGCGCAGGGATCTGTGCTCACGAACAAATATGCGGAAGGCTATCCGGGCCGTCGCTACTATCAGGGTTGCGCGCCATCCGACATGGTCGAGAGCTTAGCCATCGAACGGGCGAAGGAGCTGTTCGGATGTGGCTTCGCGAACGTTCAGCCGCACTCCGGAGCGCAGGCGAACGGCGCGGTGATGCTCGCGCTCCTGAAGCCCGGCGACACGATCATGGGGTTGAGCCTGGCGGCCGGCGGCCATCTCACCCACGGCGCGCCGCCGGCCCAATCCGGCAAGTGGTTCAACGCCGTTCAATACGGAGTTCGCCAGGACGATCATCGGGTCGACTTCGATGAGGTCGAGCGCCTCGCGAAGGAGCACCGGCCCAAACTGATCATCGCCGGGGGCTCGGCCTACCCGCGACAGTTCGACTTCGCCCGGTTCCGTCAGATTTGCGACGAGGTCGGGGCATTGTTCCTGGTCGATATGGCCCATTTCGCCGGATTGGTCGCCGCGGGCGAGCACCCCACGCCATTCGGCCACGCCCATGTGGTCACGACGACCACTCACAAGACTCTTCGCGGCCCTCGCGGAGGCATGGTGCTCACCGACGATGAGGGCATCGCCAAGAAGATCAACTCAGCCGTGTTTCCTGGACTCCAGGGGGGGCCGCTGATGCATGTCATCGCTGCGAAGGCGGTTGCCTTTGGTGAGGCGTTGCAGCCTGAGTTCAAGACTTATGCGAAGGCGGTGATCGCCAACGCGCAAACGCTCGCAAATCGATTGAAGGAGCGTGGCGCCGACCTCGTTGCTGGCGGCACCGACACGCATCTCGCGCTCGTCGATCTTCGGCCCCTGGGACTGACCGGCAAGGACGCCGACGAGAGCCTCGAGCACGCCGGCATCACCTGCAACAAGAACGGCGTACCGTTCGATCCCCTCCCGCCGGTGCAAACCAGCGGCATTCGAGTCGGTTCGCCAGCGGGAACGACACGCGGCTTCGGCCAGGCGGAGTTCAGGGACATCGCCGACATGGTCGCCGACGTGCTCGATGGGTTGGCGAAGAATGGGCCCGGCAACAATTCGGCCGTCGAGCAGGCGGTGAACGGGCGCGTTCGCGAGCTTTGCGCGCGCTTTCCGATTTACCAGGGATAAGGAATGCGCTGCCCATTTTGCGCGCACGAAGACAGCCAGGTTAAGGATAGCCGTCCAAGCGAAGATGGTGCGGCCATCCGCCGCCGACGGCAGTGTGAGGCCTGCGGCGCGCGCTTCACGACATTCGAACGGGTGCAGCTGCGCGACCTCACCGTCATCAAGAAGGACGGCAAGCGCGAGCCATTCGACCGTGACAAGCTGGCCCGCGCGGTCGGCCACGCCTGCCGCAAACGGGACATCGACTCCACGCGCATCGACCGCTTGGTGAGCGGCGTCCAGAGGCAGATGGAGACGCTGGGTGACGAGGTCCGCTCAGCGCGGATCGGCGAAGCGGTAATGGTCGGGCTGAAGGCCCTCGACCATGTTGCCTACATTCGATTTGCCAGCATTTATAAGGATTTCAGCGAGCCTGGCGACTTCGCCGAAATCGCGGAGCGGGTGGAGAAGGAAGGCGCCCCGCCCTCAGGAACTGACCGCTTGCTGTGACTGCGCTGTCAAAGCCCCTCATTGTTCTCGTCCGCCCTCAACTCGGCCAGAATATCGGCAAGGCCGCCCGCGCAATGCTGAACTTCGGCCTCACCGAGATGAGGTTGGTTGCCCCACGAGACGGATGGCCTAACCCGGACGCCGGACCCGCCGCCAGCGGGGCCGACGAGATTCTCGAGCGGGCCCAGCTTTTCGCGACCGTCGAAGAGGCAGTCGCCGATTGCGGCCAGGTGTTCGCGTCTACCGTTCGGCGGCGCGATCTGGTCATGCCCGTGCTCGACCCCGAGGAAATGGCGGTCCGCATTTGCGGCGAGCAAGCTCGTTCGGCCATCCTCTTCGGTCCGGAGCGATCAGGTCTTGAAACCGAAGATGTCGCGTTGGCGAATGCTATCGTAACGGTGCCGATCAACCCGGAATTCGGTTCGCTTAATCTCGCGCAGGCCGTGATCCTGCTTGCCTATGAATGGTCGAAGCATACCGAGTTATCGCAGCCGCCCGCCAGGGAGCTTGAGCCCCCTGCCCCGCACGGCGAGCTTGAAGGAATGATCCGCCAACTCGACGATTCACTCGTCGATAAGGGCTATTTCCATCCCCCTTCGCGAACCCAGGCGACGCGCAACACGATCCGAACGATATTCACCAAGACCGGCTGGTCGTCCCGTGAAGTCAAAGCTGTGCGCGGTATCATCCGCGCGCTTGTCGGCGATGCACGCCGCTCGTAGGATCGAAAGCGGAGGGCCATGCCATGCTATTGACCTTGTTGCTTTTCGTTCAGGCGGCTTCAACTCCGGCGGCCGATCCTGCATCGGCTGCCAAAGCTGCGCCTCCTGCAGAAAAGCTCATCTGCCATTATGAGCAACTCGGCGAGTCACGCATCGCGCAGAAAATCTGTCACACCAAGGCAGAATGGGAGCAGCTCGAGCGTCAGTCGCAGGACGATTTCAGCTCAAATATGAACAAGCAGAACAATCCGGGGAACAGTCCCGAATAGGCTTAGCCTTCGTAGTAGAAGCTCAAGTCTCCTCGGTACCAACCCTCGGGATTGTCGACAGGGCGGCGAAAATCACCCCCCTGAAGCGACTTGATCAACGTACCGCCAATCCACGCTTCCGCTTCCGGACAATTCATAGCGGGAACGAGAAGGCGAGTTAACTTGCCGCCCGGACCGAACTGGGCGGCAAAGGAAATCGACATGTCGATGCGGTTGCCCGATTGCCCGGGTAAGCGGCATTTATGGTCCCTGGCGATGCGATACACCTTCGTCATGATCGCCATGCTCAGATGATCGTAACTGACGGCTTCGAGTTGCGGGAGCTGACTCCAATCTCCTGTGGCGACCTGAACAACGGGATGTTCCGGCGAAGCTGCAACCAACGCGAGGAGCAAAGGAACGGCCAAAATCCTGTTCATGGAATCCTCCAGCCGGGAGCGAAGATACGCCGGTGCGGGCCTCAAGTCGATGCTAGGCCCGAATAGTACCATTTATCGCTCGCGCGCCAGAACAAGGCCTTTCGGATGAGGCATCGCAGGATCGCAATTTCCGGCCGGGCACAAGCTCCTGGCCGGCGAAATTATCCTTCGGAATGATGTAGTTGTCTGTCCTTTCAACCATCAGAGGATTGACGCGGCCGCCGATGTATTTCAGGGTGGTCGTTCGGGTCACTAATCGGGGGTCTTATGTCCATCATTGTTGCGTTTCTGATCGCATCGTCAGCTGCCGCTCAGGAGCAGCCTGCCCCCGCACCTTCCGCCGCTGCGCCGGCCGCCGCCAAGCCGGCAAAGGAAAAGAAGATCTGCAAGACGGATCCGGAATCGGACCCGGGCTCCCACATGGTGAAGCGCATCTGCCACACGCAGTCGGAATGGGAGAAGCAGGGGATGTTTGGCAGCAGCCGCTCCGGCTTTAGTATCTCCGGCGACAAAATGGGAGACCATTGAGGTCTCGCCGGCTTCGGCTTCGTCAAAAACTTGACCTCGTGAGCGAGCGCTTCTAGACGCGCCGCTCGCAATTGATCCCGCATGCCCGGTGAAGCGGCGATCGCGCGTGACAGAAGGTCATGCGGTGCGGTCCCGGGCCAACTGAAACGCGAATTGGAGAACAGCACGTGACGAAGCGCACCAGCGCCAAATACAAACTCGACCGTCGCATGGGCGAGAACGTCTTCGGACGACCCAAGAGCCCGGTCAATCGCCGCGAATATGGCCCAGGCCAGCATGGCCAGCGCCGCAAGGGCAAGCTCAGCGATTACGGCATTCAGCTGCGCGCCAAGCAAAAGCTCAAGGGTTATTACGGCGATATCACCGAGAAGCAGTTCAAGAAGAACTACACCCAGGCGATCGCCATGAAGGGTGACGCGTCGCAAAACCTCATAGGCTTGCTTGAGCGTCGGCTCGACATGGTCGTGTTTCGCGCCAAGTTCGCACCCACGATCTGGGCAGCGCGTCAGCTCGTCAGCCACGGCCACGTCCGGGTGAATGGGGCCAAGTGCAACATCGCCTCACGCCGGGTGAACATCGGTGACGTGGTCGAGCTGGGTTCGAAGGCGCAGGAGATGGCGCTGGTGATCGAGGCGCAGGGCCTCGCCGAGCGCGATATCCCCGATTACGTGGTTCCGGACGGCACCTCGAAGATCACCTTCACGCGCGTTCCGAAGCTGGACGAGGTCCCGTATCCGGTGCGCATGGAGCCGAACCTCGTGATCGAGTTCTATTCCCGCTAATCGCTTAGTGGTCCACGACATTTTGGGGCGACCTTTCGGGGTCGCCCTTTTCATTTGCAACTAGTGGCCGATGGTGCGGTCCAGAAGCTCCCCAATTTTGGTGAGCATGGCGGCTCGTGCGTCGGTGTCGTCAAGCTGGTGATCGAGGCCGCTGAATGTCATCATTTCGACCGGGGTGCCGTTCTTTTTGAGCGCGCTGAGCATGGCTTGGCTCTGATGGACCTTAACGTTGATATCCATGTCGCCGTGCACAAGCAGCACCGGGATCTTGATCCGATAGGCATTCTGCAGCGGCGATCCTTCAGTAATATGCGGCCCGCTGCCAATCAGGCGCTCCACGAGTTGTTCGTTCGTGTACTCGTGCGCGTCGGCCTCGGTCATCGCGAAATCGGTCACTGGTGCGATGCCCACTGCCGCCTTGTACAGCGTTGGCTCGGTCGCGGCCGACTGGAGAGCGGCATATCCGCCATATGACCAGCCGACGATTGCAATCTTGTCCTCCTTCGCGATCCCTTGCGCGACCAGATATTTCGCTGCCGCAGTGACATCGCCGATCGACGTCCGCCAACCCTGAAAGCCGTTCTTGGCAAGCCACGCATCCCCGTAACCGTCCGATCCGCGATAGTTCGGCTGGATCACAGCATATCCTCTCGCAGCGAGAAACTGCGGGAGCCAGTCGAAGCCCCATTCGTCGCGCGAGCTGGGACCCCCATGCGGCAGGACAACGGCGGGAAGGCCCTTGCCGCTGCTACCAGGCGGAATAGTCAGATAGGCAGGAACCGCCGTGCCATCCTGAGCTGGAATCTCGATCGGCTTGACGGGGGCGAGTGTACGACCATCGAGTTCCGGCCGTAACTTTCCGACTTCCATCAAAGAGTGCGTTGGCCGCGAGAAGACGTAGAACACACCCGGATTTGTGTCGGAGGAAGCGAGGATGAGCAGCTTCTGCCCATCGGTGGACGAACCCATGAAGCTTATCTCGGCCGAATTAGGGATGGCGCGTCCAAGTGCGCTTCGGAGCTCGTCGAACTCGGGATCAAAATAGACGGTTCGGCGACGTTCATCGGCGTAGGTGTAACCGATCACGCGTTGCCCGCGTCCGAACCTCACGACGTCGTCGATGTCCACACGATCGTTCTTGGCCACCAGCGTCGTAGCCTTGGAACCATCAAGAGCGATGCGCACGATGGCATCGCGGCCATCGATCCGCTGGCGGGCGAAAAGAGCGTTGCGCTCCCCGTCCACTGCCAACGGATAAATGCCCGCTCGGGTGGTTTCGTCATACTGGCCGAGTGGCATCCACTCCTTCATGCCGGCGGGGCGATACTGAAAAGTCTCAATGCCGATCAAGTTGCCGTTCAACTGATTCTTCGCCGATGAGACCATCACGCGAACGTTTCCGCGCCCATCTGTCAAATAGTCGGTAACCTATCGCGCGGCTGTTCGACGGGCGTTTCTTTGAGCGTATCTAAATCTATCTTATCGACCCCGAGCCCCGATTCCGTTCGCGTCATCAAATGACCTGTGCCGCCGACCTCAGGGACGTAGGTGCGCTCCATCAGCACTTTGCCTTCGGCGTCGACCATCCAGTCGATCACATCTCCGTCCGACTGCATGACATACTCACCGCGATCGCTCTGCTGCTGCCCCATTTGACGGAATTTCGTTCCGTCCGCGCCGATGGTGAACATCCTCGAGAAGCCCGCGAGAACGGTGCCGACGTGAGCCACCTCGGCGAACTGACAAACGACGTGCTCGTCGCCGGCGAACTGACACCAAAGGAGCCGGTCCGACCGACCGCTGCTCTGCGTCAGGCGGATGATATTCCCAGTTGCGGCATCAACAACGTTAGCGGTCGTAGCCGCGCCGGCGGCCGAAACCAGGATGACGACCTTCTTTCCACTGGGACTGATATCGGCATACCGAATGAACTCGCGAGCCCCGAACGCCTTGGCGTCCTCAGCGAGAGAGTGAATGCTCGGACTTGCAAGTCCGGTCTGGACAGTCCCTTGAGCATAGCCGTAACCGCCCGACGCTGCGGCGATCACCGCAACGGGCACGGCGATCTTCCAACGCACCATGAGTCCCCCTTACTCGGCTCTGTGATTGTGCACGCCGTTGCCGAGCACGCAAGACCAGTGATAGGGGCGGCCGGTCAACCGAGCCGCCCTTTTCGTTAGTGGCCAATCGTCTTCTCGAGCAGCTTCCCGATCTCGGTCAGCATTTCGATCCGGGCGTCGCTGTCGGCAAGCTGGTGATCGAGGCCCTTGAAGCGGAGGAAACTGACTTGATCGCCGGCCGCGGCTAACGCTGCGTCCATCTTTTCAGACTCAGCCACTCGCACCGTCCAGTCCATGTCTCCATGGACGAGGAGCACCGGCGCCTTGATTGCTGCAGCGTGACGCAGAGGCGACCCTTCCGAGATGTTCGGACCCGATCCGATATAGTCTGCGACCACTTGGGCGTTCGTATAATCACTTGCCTCTTGCTTGAGCATGTCGAGGTCGGTCACCGGCGCGATCGCGACCACCGCCTTGAATAGTGATGGTTCAGTGGCGGCGGACTGCAGGGCGGCGTAGCCGCCATAAGACCAGCCAACGATGGCGATCCGGTTCTGATCGGCGATGCCTTGAGCGGCGAGCCAGCGCGCCGACGCGGTGATGTCGCCAATCGAGGTACGCCAGCTCTTGAATCCGTTCTGCAGTAGCCACCCGTCGCCGAATCCAGCCGAGCCGCGATATTCGGGTTGGAGCACGGCATAGCCCTTCGCCGCGAGATATTGTGCGAGCCAGTCGAAGCCCCACTGATCGCGTGACGCCGGGCCACCGTGCGGAAGGACCACGGCAGGAAGGTCTTTCGCGACCTTGCCAGGAGGTAGCGTCAGATAAGCCGGCAGCGTCACGCCATCCGGCAAGCCGACGCTGATCGGCTTAACCAAAGCCAGCGGTCGATTTTCGAGGTCCGGGCGCTCCAGCATGATTTCTGCCAGGCTCTTCGTCCGTTTGTCGAAGACGAAGTAACGGCCCGGGTCGTTGTCCGCTCCGGCGAACATCAAAATCTTGTCGGCGCTTGTGTTGGCCCCCTCAAACCGAACGAGCGGCAAGTTGGGAACGGCCTTCGCCAGTGCTCCGGCGAGAGCCTTGTATTCCGGATCGAAATATTCGACCTGCCTGCGGTCAACGGTATAGGTGTAGCCAATTATCTTCTGACCGTTCGCTGAGCGCACCACGTCGTCGATGTCGACCTTTGGGTGCGATGCCACCAGTTCAGTTGCCCCGCTGCCGTCGAGCTTCATTCGATAGAGCGCCTTGCGCCCGTCGAGCGGCTTGAGGAGGTATAAGGTATCGGCGACGGGATCGACGGCGAGCGCCTGAACGTCTTCATCCTTGGCATAATCGATCAGGACCTTCCAATCGTGCGAACCGACTGGCCGATAAAAGTATCGGGTCTTGCCCGTCAGTTGCTGGTCGGTAACCCCGTTCTCGGTTCCAGCCGCCCCCATCACGCGTACGTTCCCGATGCCGTCGCTAAGGTAAAAGGTTGCGTCGCGTCGAGCTCCCTCAACGACGGTGACCTTGCCGGTGTTAGTGTCGACACGGTCGACGCCCAGGCCATCACTTCGCCGAACCATTCGCGTACCCCCGCGTCCGGACTCGGGAATATAGTTTCTCTGCATCAATACCGAACCGCCACTCCCAGGCAGCCAGTCGATGATGTCTCCATCATATTGCCGATATCCTGCATCATAGAAGGATTGGCTTTGTCCAAGCTCCTTCAAATCCGAACCGTCGCTGTTGACCGCGATCAGGCGGCTGAACGGGATCAGCAGTCCGGCATCGTCGATGACCCCGCCATAGCGACAGACAAGCCGCTGCTCCGTAACGAAGGAGCACCAACGCAGCTTCTCGGCGCCGCTTCCGCTCTTGAGAAACGGTTTGGCGTCGCCGGTCTGTACGTTGGCAATAAAGGCTACAGCACCGCCGCTCGGCGACGGAGTCACATAGACGACCTCATTGCCGCCAGGAGAGATCCCGACGCCGATCGCGCTTTCTCTGAGGCCGAAGAGCGCCGCATTGAGATCTGACGTTCCGGTGGCGCCTGTCGCCCCACTGGAGCTGCAGGCCACAGCGATGGCCGCAAGGGCCGTGAAAGAATTTACGCGCACCATGAGTCCCCCTTACTCGGCTCTGTGATTGTGCACGCCGTGGCCGAGTACGCAAGACGTCGACGCCGCCAGCGAATTCAATCAGTGACCAATCGCAGCATCGAAGAAGTCGCCGATCCTGGTCAGCATTTGGGTCCGGGCGTTGCTGTCATCGAGCTGATGGTTGAGCCCGGTGAAACTCAGCAGCTCGGCCTTCTTGCCCCGGCTTTGAAGCGCCGAGAGCATTCTCTGGCTCTGAAGGATGTCCACCGTCCCATCCATGTCGCCGTGGACGAGCAGCACCGGCGCCTTGATCGCATCGGCATGACGCACCGGTGACCCCGCGTCGAGGTTGGGGCCCGAACCTACCTGCTGGGCTACGAGCTTCCAATTGGTGAAGCCCTCCGCCTGAGTCTTCAGCAGCGCCAGGTCCGTCACCGGAGCGATCGCCACCACGGCTTTGTACAGGTCCGGATAAACGGTCGCCGACTGAAGCGCTGCGTAGCCGCCGTAAGACCAGCCGAGGATCGCGATCCTGTTCGGATCGGCTATTCCCTGGTTGGCCAGATACTTGGCGGATGCCGCAATATCGCCGATTGCTTTCTGCCAGTCCTTGAACCCGTCAGCGCCCTCCCACTGGTCGCCATAGCCGGTCGAGCCGCGGAAATTCGGCTGGATGACGGCGTAACCGCGAGCCGCCAGGAACTGGGAGAGCCAATCGAAACCCCATTCGTCACGCGCGCTTGGCCCGCCGTGCGGCAATACGATGGCGGGAAGGTTCTTCCCGTTCGACCCGGGAGGAAGCGTCAGGTAGCCGGGGATTTCGACCCCGTCGCTTGCCGGGATTCGGACTGGATGGACCTGGGCGAGCGCACGCCCTTCGAGCTCTGGCCTAACTGGTGCAACCTCGTCGAGGTGCTTGGTCGCCTTATCGAATATGTAGAACACGCCAGGATTGGTGTCGCTGCTTGCCAAGATCACGATTTTGCTTCCGTCCGAGCTCGCCCCTTCGAAAGTGACCGCGGGATTGCCCGGCAATGCGCCGCTAAGCGCTGACGAGAGTCGCTCAAATTCGGGATCGAAGTAGGTCACTTCCCGACCTTCGGTGGCATAGGTGTAGCCGATGACCCGCTGACCGCGGCCGATCCGAACGACGCCGTCGATGTCCACCGCCGGATTGGCGGCGATCAGGGTCGAAGCGCCGCTGCCATCAAGCTTCACGCGGAAAAGGGCATCGCGGCCGTTGACCTTCTGCAGTGCAAAGGCCGAGTCCGACTGCGCTTCGACGGCGATCGGAACGCTGCCGAGCTTGGAATTGTAATCGTATTGGGAGAGCGGCTGCCAGTCGCTGGAACCAGCTTTGCGGAATTTGTAACGGACGAGCCCGGTGAGGTCCTGGGTTTCACCCACCGCATCCAGCGTCGTCATGATCCGGACTTTGCCGCGGCCGTCGGTCATATAATCGTCGGCACCCCGCCGCGGCAGTTCGACGGGTGTGGACTTCAGGCTGGCGAGATCGATCCGGTCGACGCCCAACCCTTCGCGCGTGTCCTCGATATGCGATCCCTGACGAATATTTTCGCCGATATAGGTGCGTTCCATCAGCACCGAGCCCGGACTGTCTGGAAGCCAGTCCAGTATGTCTCCATCGAACTGACGGCCTACCGGGAGATAATAGTTCTGCGGCTGTCCGAGCAGGTTCGCCTTGCCGCCTTCAACCGGCATCGCGATGATGCGGCTGTATCCGGCGATTTGGCCATCCTCTTTACTTTCGCCGCCGAACTTGCAGACGAGCTCGGTGTCGGAGCCGAATTCGCACCAATAAAGACGTTCATGGTCCCCATCGGACCTGGCAACAATCCTGTTGGCCTTGGTCGCAATATCGACGACCTGAACCACGGATCCGCGGCCTGCGACGGCGTTGATGAACAGCAATTTCGTACCGCTGGGAGAGAGCGCGACCGACCGTATGTTCTCGCGCGCTCCAAAAGCCTTCGCGTCGTCGGCGAGACTGAAGGTCGTCGCTGCGGCCGTCGTCGAACCTGACACGCCGACCAGCAACGCGGCGGTGCCCGCCGCGAGAAACATCAACTCTTTCACCAGCTTACTCCCCCGTACTCCCACTCGGCACCGAAACAACATTGCCGGAAACCGGGGGCGGCACAAGAACCCCCGAGATGAACTTTCCATCATCGCCGCGGAGGCGTATCTGCAGCTGATCTTCTGCAGTGAAGGATCCAGTGGCTCTATTTGGTGTCCTGTTGTTGATCGGCGTGGCAGCGTCCGAACCTCCCACAAACGTCTCGCCCTCTGCGGATGACATGAAGATCATCTGCGAGATGGAGCTGGTTACCGGATCGCAGATCAGAGAGCGCATCTGCCGAACGAAGGCGCAATGGAAGAAGATCGAAGAAGACGCCGAAAAGGAGCGCGAAAACTCGACCAGCATGCCTGCGTTGAGTTGTAATCCCGACTATCAATTCGGAACGTGCTTCGGGAAACACTGACCGGGCAGTTACACGAGGAACGTGCTCCAGCTTGGCGGCTGGCCAGGAGCCTGTTAGCGGCTCGCCCATGTTACCCCCGGCACCAGAATGGGCACCTCACGAGGCAGTCTGGATCGGCTTTCCTAGCGACCCCGAGTTGTGGCTTGGCGATCTGAAGCCCGCTGAGCGGGAAGTAGCCGCCTTCGCCGAAGCTGTTCACGCCGGCGGCCGGGGCGAGAAGATCTGGCTTGTCGCTGCTCACGATGGGGCTGCGCAGAGCGCAAGGGAGCTATGCCCGTTCGCCAAGGTCATCGTCGAACCCTTTGGCGACATTTGGCTTCGCGATACCGGCCCCATCGTGCTGGGTTCAGGACAGCATCGGCGGGCTCGAGGCTTTCGCTTCAACGGCTGGGGCGGAAAATATGATCTCGATGGCGACCAAAGCATCGGCGAACGGCTTGCGGCAAGCGCACGGGTGCCTTTCAGCCGGGCCGACTGGATCCTGGAGGGCGGAGCGATTGACGGAGACGGCTCAGGATGCGTGGTCACTACGGAACAGTGCCTGCTGAATCCCAACCGAAACCAGCTCACCCGCGAGCAGACCGAAGCGCGGTTGCGCGAGGACCTCGGCTTCGAACGCGTGGTCTGGCTCGGTTCGGGGCTGATGAACGATCATACCGACGGCCACGTCGATAACCTCGCCCGCTTCGTAGCGCCCGGCCGGATCGCAATTCCCACCGCGGCCAAGGATGACCCGAATGCTTCGGTTTACAAGGATGCCGCGCGTCGCCTCGGGGATGCGCAGCTCGACCTGGTCACCCTGCCCTCGCCCGGCCGGGTCACTGGCGAGGACGGTGATATTATCCCTGCGAGCTACATGAATTTCTACATCGGCAACGCCGTTGTGGTGGTGCCGCAATATGGCGCCCCGAACGATCGTCCAGCGGTCGAGGTCATTCAGGCGCTGTTCCCGGATCGCGTTGCAATCGGACTGCGCGCCGACCACATTCTGACCGGGGGCGGCAGCTTCCACTGCATCTCCCAACAGGTTCCCAAATGACCAAGCTCACCGTCGCTGCGCTGCAGCTTGCCTTCACCGATGACGTCAACGCGAACATCCGCGCGGTGAGCGAACTCGTTCGCGAGGCGGCGAGCAAGGGCGCCGAGGTCGTCCTTCCGCCCGAACTGTTCGAAGGTCCCTATTTCTGCCGAGTAGAGGACGAGAGTCTATTCGCGACGGCTCGACCGACTGAAGAGCATCCGTCAGTGCTCGCCATGCAGGCACTGGCAAATGAACTGAAGATCTGGATTCCCACGAGCTTCTTCGAGTCAGACGGGCCGCACCACTATAATAGCCTGGCGATGATTGGCCCCGACGGCAAAGTCGCTGGCGTCTATCGGAAGAGTCACATCCCTGACGGGCCCGGATACGAAGAGAAATTCTATTTTCGGCCCGGCAACACCGGTTTCAAAGTGTGGAGCGGACCCCAGAGTTCGACGCTGGGAGTGGGCGTCTGCTGGGATCAATGGTACCCTGAGACCGCGCGCGCGATGATGCTGATGGGCGCTGACATCCTGTTCTATCCGACAGCGATCGGCACCGAACCCCACGACCCGGACCTCGACACATCGCGGCTGTGGCGCCGGGCGATGATCGGCCATGCTGTTTCCAATGTTGTACCTGTCGTCGCCGCCAACCGCATCGGCACCGAGCATGGGCAGCGCTTCTACGGGCACAGCTTCATCTGCGACGAGCGTGGCGACATGCTCGCTGAATTCGGCGCCGAGGAGACGGGTGTACTGGTCGCTACCCTCGACCTCACGCTCGCCAAGAAGCACCGGGCTGCCTTCGGATTCTTCCGCGACCGGCGCCCGGAGCTCTACGGGCGGCTCGTTCAGGACCTTTAGCGCCTTCGCCGGAGCCGGCTGAGCTGCTTCCCGATCGCGACCCCCAGAACGACCACGAGGAGCGTCGTGCTGCTGACCGGACCGCCAGCCATGATCGACCACGAACCAACCGCCGCGACGCCAATCGCTCCAGCCGTAAGAAATGCGGTGTCGATTGCCCATCTTCGCCGATCCACGCCGGAATGAAGCAACGTCGGAATGACCATCGCCCAGATCCGCATCAACGCTATCGCTCCAAGAACGCTCGCCACGCTGACGAGGTAGAACGGTATCGCTCGGGTCGGTCCCGCTTCCGCGATCATCCGCGCAACGAACGGGGTCAGCCCAACCAGCCCCAGCAGCAAAAGGTTGAGCAGGGTGATGACTCGATCGACCTGGGCCAGCTCCGCGAGCATCCTTCGGTGCACGATCCAGAAGGCGCCGACGAGGCCGAACCCGAACAGAT